>CAZWLZ010000035.1:0-17132 GCA_964634505.1 uncultured bacterium
AAATAATTTATCATCATCAATTTTATTGTTAATATTATCATTATTAGCAGTAAGTGCTTGTGCTAAGGGAACATCGAGTTGAGGTAAAGGAACATCAATTTGAGCCAATGGAATATTGATCGTCATAAATTTGTCTCGCTTTTAGAATGTTTTTAATGAACAATCTACATTGTAAATGATTTTTTTTTTTAATTAGGTCGATTTTTGTAAAAAAAAAATTTTTTTATGATTGTGCTTAGCGGTTGCACAAAATGAATTATTTCAAAATTTGAATCAGCCCTTAATTAGCAATCATTTTACCGTTTTCTACTTTGAAAATTTGAGCATTATTTAACAAACTAGAATCAATAGAATTTAAGTTAGTAGTTGTAATAAAAGTTTGCAAATCTTTACTTGTTTGAGATTGTAGTATTTGTAACGCATTTAATAATTGATTTTGACGTTGATTATCTAATTCAGCAAAAACATCATCTAATAATAATATGGGTGAATCTCCTATGACTTCTTTGATTAATTGTAATTCTGCTAATTTCAAAGATAATACTAAAGTTCTTTGTTGACCTTGAGAACCATAAAACCTAGTCGGTGTATCATTAATACTAAATTCGACCTCATCACGATGAACGCCAATCAATGTAGTACCTAATGTTAATTCTGCAATACGTCTTTGTTCAATTTTTTTTAAAATAGATTCTTTAATAAAAATAGGATCATCTTCAAAGTAGGGAATATGAGGACAATAATTGATGTGAAAAATATCTTTTTCATTGCTAATTTTTAAATGCCATTGTTTAGCTAAAGGAGCAATTTTATTAATAACTCTTGCTCTTCTACGCATAATTCTTGTGCCTATTTCTGCTAATTTATCGTTCCAAATTTTTAGTTGTAATTCTCTTGAATATTCTAATTTTAATGTTTGGTCGGAATTAATTTGATCATTATTTTCTGCTATGTTTTTTAATTCTTTTAATAGGGCATTTCTTTGTTTTAAAACGTGATAATATTCTTTTAAAATATGGTCATAAATTGGTTGTAATTGAATTAATAAACTATCAACCCAATTACGTCTGTATTCGGGGCTACCTTTTACTAAATCTATATCTAAACTCGAAAAAAAGACAGTATTAAGACACCCTAAAAAATCAGAATTACGTTTAATATTTTCCCCATTAAGATGAATAGTTCTTCTTCCATTTTTTCGCAAGTTTATACTTAATTCATAGTCAGATAATTTTCTTTTTAAGTATCCTTTGATATAACTATTTTCTTCATTATTTTGAATTAGAAATTGATCTTTAGTGTGACGATAACTTTTGAGAGTAGATAATAAGGCGATCGCCTCTAATAAGTTTGATTTTCCTTGAGCATTATCTCCGATCAAAATAATATTTGAGGAACAAAATTTGATTTCTTCTTGATAATAATTACGAAAAAACTGTAAACTTAATTTTTCTAAATACATGAAAATAATAAAAATATAATAATTACAAAATATAACAATGATCTTTAATTAAAGTAAGAATATTTCATGCAACATAATAGCTAAAGTATTTTAGGCTTTTTTAAGAGAAAGAATAAATTTACTGTAATTTCTTGCTGTAAGTAAATTTTTAAGGTAAAGTTAAACTGTTTAAATATATTTAATTTAGCTAGTATTTTTATGTTAATTATCAAAAAAAATTTTTATCTTAAATTTATTATTTCTTTAATTATAATAATCAGTTTTCAAGTAATAAATATTAACCCTGCTAATGCTTATGTAAAAGATGATGTTAATAGTTTAATTACTAATAATAAATGTCTCAATTGTGATTTATCTAATTATCATTTTAATCCTAATAAAATTAGTTTAAATAAAAGTAATTTAAAAGGCAGTAATTTAGAGAAAACAAACTTTAAAAAAATGTCTCTATTCAAAACAGAAATGAGTAAAACTAATCTTAGTTATGCAAATTTAGAAGAGGTAGAATCTTTTAAAATTGACTTAGCTAATGCCGATTTAACTCATGCTGATTTAAAAAGAAGTAAGTTGATAAAAGCTAATTTTCAAAATGCAATTTTAGTTCATACAAATTTGAGTCATGCTATTTTAAATCAGGCTGATTTTTCTCATGCAAATTTAGAAAATGCTAACTTAATTCAAGCAACTTTACATGATACTAATTTAATTGGTGCTAATTTATCTAAAGCTAATTTTGATTTGGCTAATTTAAGCAGTCTTAGTAAGCAACATTCTACTAATTTAGAGTCTGCTAATTTAACTGAAACTAATTTAATTAATGCTCAATTAATTAGAGTAAATTTGAAAAATGCTAACCTTTTTAAAGTAGATTTAGATAATGCTAATTTGACTAATTCTAATCTTCAAAATGCCAATTTGGCACAAGCAAATTTAAGTCATATTAATTTAGAAAATGCTAATCTAACTCATGCTAATTTAATCAATTCTTCTTTAGTTTATGCTAATTTAAAAGGTGCTAACCTTACTAAAGCAAATTTAGAAAATGCTAATTTAAGTGGGGTAAATTTAGATAATGCTATTTTAAAATCAACAATTATGCCTGATGGATCAATTCATAAATAATGTTAAAAATAAGGATTATTAAAAAATTGATTATTTCTCTTGTTTCTTCTTTTTTAATCTTTGACAAAATTCCTTTAGAATTAAATAAAATTTAACTCATAAAATATCATTAATTATTTAGTTATGAAAAAAATAGCTTCTTTGGCGATCGCCATCATTTTATTGTTTAGTATGTTAATTTTTCCTTTGATAGCGAATGCTGCTAGTTCAAGTGCAGTTACATCTACTTTTGAAAGTAAGAATTTAAAAGGGCAAGATTTTTCAGGGCAAAATTTACAATTAGCAGAATTTACTAAAGTTAATTTAGAAAGTGCTAATTTTAGCAATACAGATTTACGAGGTTCAGTATTTAACACGGTTTTAGCTGAAAAAATAAATCTTCATGGGGCGGACTTGACAAATGGGCTAACTTATGTATCAAGTTTCAATCAAGCAGATTTGACTGATGCTATTTTTAAAGAAGCAATTATGTTACGGACAACTTTTAATGAGGCTAAAATTGAGGGTGCGGATTTTACTTTTACCGTATTGGATAAAGCCCAAGTTAATCAATTATGTGAATATGCCTCTGGTATTAATTCTAAAACAGGTATAAGTACTCGTCAATCTTTAGGTTGTCCTTAATTTTATCTTTTGATCATAGGTGGCGATCAGTGGTGATCGCCATTAAAGTAATTTATCAATTTTAAAATTTCTTATAAATTATAGATAGTGTTTTATGGACATATATCACCGTTTGAATACAGATGAAAATAAATTGATTAAAATATGTCAACAATGGCAAATTGTTTAAGTAAGCTTATTTGCTTCAGTCTTAAGAAATGATTTTAATCAAAATAGTGATATAGACATATTAATTACTTTTGCTGATGATGCGAAAATAACTTTTTTTGATCTTGATAGTATTGAGAATCAATTTAGTTTATTCTTCAATCGTGCGGTGGATATTTCACGAAAAAAGCCATCGAAAATAGTAGTAATTGGATACGCAAACAGAATATTTTGGCTAATTCAAAAGTGATTTATGAACATAAATCAAGAAGCCATTTTAGACTTAATCAAAACGTATAATTTAATCATTATGTTTAAAATCAAATTTTAAAATACGTAAAAATTGTGAAGAATTATTAAAGAGTTTGTAAAAAAGTATTTCAAGATTAAAATAAACAGAATAAGAAGTCTTAATATGTTCTAAAGTTAAACATATTAATATGCAATTCATACCGTAAATTATAATCAAGTATAAACACTTAAGGAGTTATTAAGTTGGGAATTAGAGTAGCAGTAGTAGGATCAGGACCAGCAGGTTCATCAGCAGCAGAAACCCTTGCTAAAGCAGGAGTTGAAACCTATTTATTTGAAAGAAAATTGGATAATGCGAAACCTTGTGGTGGTGCAATTCCTCTTTGCATGGTAGAAGAATTTGACTTACCCCCAGAAATTATCGATCGCCGAGTACGCAAAATGAAGATGATTTCCCCTTCTAATATTGAAGTAAATATCGGACAAACATTAAAACCCGAAGAATATATTGGAATGTGTCGCCGAGAAGTATTAGATGGATTTTTGCGTGATCGTGCGGAAAAATGCGGAGCAAATTTAATTAATGGTACAGTATATCAATTAGATATTCCTAGTGGCAAGACTGAACCTTATACTATTCATTATGCTGATCATTCCAATGGAGAAGCCAAAGGGGAAATGAAAACCCTTAAAGTTGATGTGGTAATTGGGGCAGATGGTGCTAATTCCCGTGTAGCAAAAGCGATTGATGCGGGTGATTATAACTATGCGATTGCCTTCCAAGAAAGAATTAGGTTACCAGAAGATAAAATGGCTTACTATGAAGATTTAGCTGAAATGTATGTAGGTACAGATGTTTCTCCCGATTTTTACGCTTGGGTATTTCCTAAATATGATCATGTGGCTGTTGGTACAGGTACAATGAAGGTAAATAAAGCGATTATTAAAGACTTACAAACAGGTATCCGCAATCGGGCAGCCAAACGTTTAGAAGGGGGCGAAATTATCAAAGTAGAAGCCCATCCAATTCCTGAACATCCGCGTCCTCGTAGGGTTGTAGGTAGAGTTGCCTTAGTGGGTGATGCCGCTGGTACAGTTACCAAATCTTCAGGAGAAGGTATTTATTTTGCCGCCAAATCAGCGAGAATGTGTGCAGAAACAATCCTTGAAACTACCAATAACGGTCAAAAATTACCAACTGAAGATGATTTAAAATTGTATATCAAACGTTGGGATAAACAATATGGTATGACTTATCTTGTTTTAGACATATTACAAAGAGTATTCTATCGTACTGATGCAACCCGTGAGGCTTTTGTAGAAATGTGTGCAGATATAGACGTACAAAAAATTACTTTTGATAGTTATTTGTATAAAACCGTTGTACCTGCGAATCCTTTAGTACAAATGAAAATTACAGCCAAAACTCTTGGAAGTCTTTTAAGAGGTCATGCTTTAGCACCATAATTTAGGTAAATCTAAATTCATATTAAAAAGGGTTAGTTATGCTAACTCTTTTTTTTCTCTGAAGTGGCGTGGAACAGGCTAAAAGCATCTATTTTAAGAAAGGACGGGCTGGAAGCCCATCCCACAAATTATTAGATTATTAGTCTCCCTTTATTCCCCTAATGCCTTAAAATAAGAATATGCCCATCTTCTGCCCAAAACTTGAAGCAAAGATTTTAAACCGATAATAAAAGGTATTTTGTTCCCAATAATTTTAGCATCGCTTTTGATGTCTAATATAGCGCTTCGCACTATTATATTTACATATTTACAGATACTCAAAAGCAGCATCAATAGCTTGATGAAATAATTATCACTAAAAATAATCAACCAATGGTAAAATTAGTCTCAATTGAACCGAGTATAAAACGTTCTCCTCTTTTTGGAAGTGATAAAAATATAATTTCGATTAGTGATGACTTTGACGAACCCTTAGAAGACTTTAAAGACTATATATAATGAAACTACTATTAGATACTCATAGCTTGATATAAGAGTTATCTACAGAAATAAGGATTTAATGACGATCGCCAACTATATACTAATGGCGATCTCCTATTTTTGACAATTATACCGAAGCTATTTCGGGCGATTGATTCTCTTTAGCTTGTTTTTGTAACATATCAGCATAAAGACGATTTAAAGCATTAAGATAAGCCCGAGCAGAAGCTACAATAATATCAGTATTTGCTGAATAACCATAATAAGTACGATTTTCATGCTGTAAACGAATTGTAACCTCTCCCATAGCATCAATCCCAGCAGTAACCGAATTAACAGAAAACTCAATTAATTTATTAGGAATTTTGACGACTCTATTAATTGCCTTATAAATAGCATCAACTGGGCCAGTACCAACAGAAGCATCAGTTAACTCTAATCCTTCAGGATTACGAATAGTTACCGTGGCCGTAGGACAGGAACGATCGCCACAAGAAACCTGTACTAATTCCAAACGAAACAACTCAGGGGCTTGATTAAGCTCATCATTAACAATCGCTTCTAAATCTAAATCAGTAATTTCTTTTTTCTTATCAGCAACATCTTTAAAACGGACAAAAGCTTTATTTAAGTCATTTTCAGACAACTCAAAACCTAATTCTTTTAAACGAGAGCGAAAAGCATTACGTCCAGAAAGTTTACCCAAAACAATTTGATTAGTAGTTAACCCAATGGAAGAAGCATCCATAATTTCATAGGTTAATTTATTTTTCAAAACACCATCTTGATGAATGCCAGACTCATGGGCAAAAGCATTCGCACCCACGATCGCCTTATTAGGTTGAACAATCATCCCCGTCAAATTAGACACTAAACGAGATACCCGATGAATTTGCTTAGTATCAATATTCGTTAAAGGTTCAACAGATTCAGCCTTTCTACCCAAAAAAGGATTAAAATAAGCCCGACGTACATGAAGTGCCATCACCAATTCTTCTAAAGCGGCATTTCCAGCCCTTTCACCGATACCATTAATAGTACATTCTAATTGACGAGCTCCATTTTTCACCGCCTCCAAAAAGTTCGCCACCGCCAACCCTAAATCATTATGACCGTGAACAGAAATAATTGCCTGATCAATATTCGGTACATTATCCTTAATGCCCTTAATTAAAGCTCCATATTCAGCAGGAGTGGTATAACCTACCGTATCAGGAATATTAACCGTAGTTGCCCCAGCAGCGATCGCCCGTTCTAAAACTTGATATAAAAATTCAGGATCACTTCTTCCCGCATCTTCAGGGGAAAATTCCACATCATCCACAAAACTTTTGGCATAAGCCACCATTTCAGGCACAATTTCTAAAATTTCTTGACGAGTTTTTTTTAACTTATATTCCAAATGAATATCAGAAGTAGCTAAAAAAGTATGAATTCTGGACTTAAAAGCTGGTTTTAAAGCATTAGCGGCTGCTTGTATATCTTTTTGAGTTGCTCTAGCTAAACCGCAAATAGTTGGTCCTGTTTCGATACCCACTTCAGCAGCAATTTTTTGCACTGCTTCAAAATCTCCCGGACTAGCATAAGGAAAACCAGCCTCAATAATATCAACCCCTAATTTTGCCAAAGAACGGGCGATCGTCAATTTTTCTTCAACGTTCAAAGTAGCGCCCGGTGATTGTTCACCATCTCTTAAGGTGGTATCAAAGATAAGAATACGATCTTCTGATTTAGTTATCATGTAATTTTAAATGAATACTGATGATCATTATCAATCTATTTTAAACTAAATTTTTATTAATGATCATTTTTTGTCCTAATTATTTCAAAAATATCTAGCTAATAGTTTAATAAGAATTAATTAACCCAAGTGGTTAGTTAATCTTAAAATTCTTGTGAAAGTAACCTTGAACTAAAGTTCAAGCCTGAAAGCTAAAGTAAGCAAAAAATAGGGGCAAACATCAAAATGCCCCTATCTGATTATTTTATAATTCACCTATTTTATTGATTATAAGATGAAGTGTAGATATTAAAACTAATTAATTATTCTTCAGATTTAGATTCAGATTCAGATTCAACATCTAAACTAAAAGGTCTAATATTAATGATTTTGCCACCTAAACGAGTAATTTTTTGCATTTCTTGATTCATGCGATTATAAGGCACTCTAAAAGAGATGGTACTACTATTACGAATAGCATAACTATTTTTATTAGTTTCTTCGTTTTGTTGTAAACCTTCTACTTCATAAATAAAAACTCTTGTTTCTGAAGGATTACCATTACCTAAAGAAAGTGCTTGACCAATCATAATATTTTATTCCTATTTTTGAGTTTATGTATTATATTGTTTATCAATGGGTGTTTTTTTTTCAGTAGAGACAAATTTTAGTCAATCGTCTCTACTTTTTTATTTTTTTAGTCTAAACTAGCAGGAGTAATACTCGCTACTTTGCCTCCTAAAGCATTGATTTGTCTCAATTTTTCAGAAAGGCGATCAGCTGGAACTAAAAATGCACGGTTACAACGGCGTACTTTTGGATAACGAGGTGTTGAAATTCCCGCTACTTCTACACGGAAAATTTTAGTATCAGAACCTAAAGGCAATGAACCTCCTAGGGATTTCGCTGGTGTTTTCTGGGGTGAAGATTGACGATAAGCCCAACCTGCATTACTTCCAGAAGGTCCAACTACTGCACTAGAAGAATTGCTTCCTAACTCTACTGCTAAACGAGAGCCATTTTTTTCTAATTGTGCGTTATCACTATTAGCATAGCCACGATATAAGCGAAACATACGAGTAAAGCCGACAGTTTTTTGTCCTTTTTGGGTGTTAAAACCACGATAATAAGGAACAATACTTTCTCCAAAATTCTCGATATATTCATCCATATCAAGATAGGAGTTGATTTCTGCTTGAAATCCTTTATTTTGATATAAATCTAAATGATAAATAACTTCAGATTCATCATAAGGCGCACGACCTAAAAAATGTTTAAAATTGAGTTCAATAACTCTTGTTTGAAAGTTATTGTAAAAAAATTTTTCTTTATAAAGTTCTGATTGTCCTACTGCTCGAACAAAATCACGGACGGTAATGTAACCGTTTTTTAATAAAGATTCTGCGTTAGTTAAACGATCAGTAGATAAAATGTAATCATTACCTAAAACCTGACGATAGACAGCACGAATTACTGCTTGTACATCGCTCTCGGTAAAATTCTGACGTAATTCTAAAATTGCTTGATCACTAAAAGCAGAAGTTCCCAAACGGGAAGCTGCGGTGGTAATTGCCATAAAAATCCCTCTTTCTTGATTATTAAAATTTATATTGAACTATTTACATTTTTAAAATTAGACCCGGCAAAGCATATAGTCATTAATCTGAAGAAAAATAACCATATACCTATCCGGGTCTGAATCTTAGACTATAATTTGATCAATTCAGCCTAACTACAACTATTAACTAGCTAAGAGCATTAATAGCATAATCAAGATAAGAGTTAGCTTCCAAAGCTGGATCTCCACTTAAACCGTGGTTAGCTTTGATATATTTAAGAGCTTCTACATACCAGCTAGGAGATAAGTCAAAGCTACGGTTAATTTCATCAATACCAGCAATTAAGTATTCATCAATAGGACCAGTTCCACCAGCTACTAAACAGTAGGTAACCATGCGAAGATAGTAACCAATGTCACGAGCACATTTTGCTTTTCCTTCAGGAGTAGAAGCAAAGTTAGCACCAGGAGTAGAAGTGGTGTAAGGGAATTTGCTGTAAACTGCATTTGCTGCACCATCAGTTAAAGACTGAGCTTTAGCTGTTAATGCTTTAGCTGCTTCTAAATCCGCTGCTGCTAGACGAAAACGTCCGTAAGCAATTTGAAATTCAGTGTTACTTAAGAAACGACCTTGAGAATCGGCTGCAGATACTGCTTCGGTAATGGGTGTTTTCATTGTTGTTATTTTCCTATGTTTTATTTAATGTTTACTCAAAAAAATTTTCACTTTTTAGATTGATGTCTTTAATTTTTAATTAATTATTATCTAATTAACTATCTAATTAACTTATGATACTGCTGCTGCTGCACGGTCAAAGTAGCTAGCAATTTCAGACATTAAAGCACTACAATCACCTTGGGTAATACCAGCACGATCATTGGCGATCGCAATAGCTGCATCTTTCATTTTTTGAACACCAACAGCTACGGAAGAACCAGGAGTACCTAATGCTAAATAGGTTTCACGAAGTCCGTTTAAACAACGATCTTCTAAAACAGAAGCATCACCTGCGAAAATTGCATAGGTAACGTAACGTAAGATAATTTCCATGTCACGAAGACAAGCAGCCATACGACGACTTGTATAAGCGTTTCCACCAGGAGCAATTAATTGAGGCTGTTCTGCAAATAAAGAACGAGCTGCATTGGTAACGATAGCAGAAGAATTACCAGTAATACGGTTTACTGCGTCCAAACGTTTGTTAACTTCGGTAACAACGGAGCTTAAAGCGTCTAATTGAGAATTGCTGAAGAATTCTCCTCTTGCGTCTGCTTGAGAAACTACTCTTGTGAATGCGTCAAACATTTAAGTCAATCTCCTAAATAATAATTAGTTTTTGTGATCTTATAAATTTTGTTCAATTTTACAATCGAACTTTTCTTGGCTTTTGCCTTTATTTAGTTTCTCTCATAATGGGTCTAATTAAAAGTTTTTAGACACATTTTTAAAAAAACTTAACATTTGTTACCTTTTCAGATAACTAAAAGGTGTTAAAAACCTCTTGTTAAATTTTATACAATGTTTTTGCACATTTGTTTATTACATATTATTAAGTTTTTTTCTCATATATTTGTTACATTTCTTTACATTAAGTTTGAGTAAATTTAGGTGTTGGACAATAGTTAATTGCTCTAATACAGAGGATATTTTGAGACGAGTGCTTAATCCATAAATTTTAATTAATTTAAGCCAAAACCTTCTTTAAAGCTAATGCCTAATAGGTTCTTACATTCCCATGTTAGGTATTAATTTTATTTGTTTAGTTTGTTCGATTTGATAGGCTAGTTTTAGGATGGTTGCCTCGGCTTTTGGTTTGCCTATTAATTGGATTCCGATGGGTAATCCCTCTTCGCTTAAACCTGTGGGAATGGCGATCGCCGGTTGTCCAGAGGCATTAAAAGGAGGACAAGGTGCAATCCAATCAATTATTTTACTTAAGGTTTCTGCTGGAGGTGTATTTTTCCAAAGCCCAATTTTAATTGGTGGTTGTAAATATGTGGGTAAAATTAAGACATCAAAATCATCGAAAAAAGCAACTATTTGTCGAGAAATCACTTGCATTTGATGGACTGCTTGTAAATATTGCCCTACTCCGGGGGCGTTATTTTTTAGCCATTTATTCATGGGATTAAGGGCAGAGTCGGGCAGACTACTCATGGCTACTCCTGATTGCCAAATGGAGGTAAAAGGGGTAATCAAGGCACTAAAATTAGGGCAACCTTCTGTTAAAGTATGACCCATGGTCGTTAAAAGTGTAACAATTTCTGTTACTTGTTGCTGTATAATGGGTGCAGTTTGTGCCATAGCTGGAAGAGAAGTGGCAAAAGCTATTTTTAATTGATCGTTTTTTTGTGTAGTGGAATGTAAAAAAGAAATATCAGGATTTTCTAACCAATAGGGATCACCAGTGACATAACCTGCCATTATGTCTAATAGGGCTGCATTATCTAAAACGTCTCGAGTTAAACAACCATGAGTACCAATTCCACCTTGATAATCTCCAACAGGTGCGTTAGAAATGCGTCCTCTACTGGGCTTTAAACCCACTAAACCACAGCAAAAAGCAGGTCCTCGTACAGAACCTCCCCCATCGGAAGCGGGGGCAATAGGAATCAATCCTGCGGCGATCGCCGAGGCACTACCTCCACTTGACCCTCCTGCCGTATAATCTAAATTGTAGGGGTTACGAGTAGGGGGCATATGTTCAGATTCGATATAAGGTAATGTGCCAAATTCAGAAGTAGTGGTTTTACCAAGAATAATAAATCCCGCTTCTTTGATGCGAGTGGAGATCGCCTCATCCTGACTACTGATATTATTTTTCAGCAAAAAATTACCATAACTACAAGGCATCCCTTGAACATGATAAAGGTCTTTGATAGCTGTAGGAATGCCAAAAAATAAAGGTAATTCAGTAGTATCTTTAGTGTTACCTAATTGTTCAGTTTTTTCCTTCCCATTTTGTAATGCTTCTTCTGTGGCTACATAACTAAAACTATTTAATTGGCGATCTAATTTTTCAATTCTTGTTAAAAATATTTCCGTTAATTCTAAGGGGGAAATTTCTTTTTTATGAATTAATTTACTTAAAGTTAAAGCAGAACTAAATGCAATATTT
Source organism: uncultured bacterium (assembly GCA_964634505.1). GTDB lineage: Bacteria > Cyanobacteriota > Cyanobacteriia > Cyanobacteriales > Cyanobacteriaceae > CAZWLZ01. Next base: position 11,952 of record CAZWLZ010000035.1, read on the forward strand.
TCTTGATTCATTTTTGTTAATTATTAATTAATATTTCTTTACAAAAAAATAAATATTTACGAATTTTTATTAATTTTCAAAGTAGAATTTTAAAAAAATTTAATCTTTAGATTATACTCAAAAACTATACTAATTAAGTAAAATATCAAACAGAATAAAGCAAAATATCTATTTGATGATAATCTAATTTAACTTAAAATTTGATAGAATAATTTTAAAAATTATTTTTAAAATACTTATTTAAAAATTAAAATAACTTGATTTTTAATAAACATAAATTAAGTTCTATTTTGATTAGAAATTTGTTATATCCGAAAGAAAAAACAACTTAAATTTTAATTACTTACCTACTAAAAATAGTGACTAAAACTAATAATAATCCTCCTGAATTAGAAATTTTTACTCGTACTCAAATCTTAATTGTCATGGCAGTGACAGCCTTAATTTTACTGATTATTGCTAAATTATGGCAAAAATTAGGATCAATACAAATTGTATCTTTAGAAATTAATCCACAAGCAATTTTCTTAGGAATAGGCATTGCCGCACTCATAATTATTACCAGTGAAATTATTTATCGATTGTGGCCTGCTTATCGTCAATCAGCCCAATTATATTTAGAATTAATCATTAAACCTCTAATTTTGCCCGACTTAATTTGGTTAGGATTATTACCCGGCTTGAGTGAAGAGTTACTTTTTAGGGGGGTAATGTTACCTGCTTTTGGTTATGATTTATTAGCTGTAATTATTTCTAGTATTTTATTCGGTGTTTTACATCTAAATTCTATGAATCAATGGCCTTATGCCGTTTGGGCAACCATTATTGGACTTATGTTAGGTTACACGGTATTATTGACGGATAATTTAGTTATTCCTATAACAGCCCATATTTTGACTAATTTCGTTTCTAGTATTTTATGGAAAAAAAATAATCCCTAATTTTTGTTTAAAATTCATTATAGCCAATACACACTATTTTTAGGACAGAGACAAGGGGTTTAAACCCCTTGTCTCTCTTCTTTGAAATAACCCTGCCCTTTTTTAAGGGGGTTTGAGAAAAAAAAAAATTTATTGACTTCTAGCAAAACCGACTACATCCGTTTTAATGGTAGTGGTACTACCTATGACATGACCGATTAAAAACACTCTCACTAAACGATTAGTAGCTGTATTATCTCCTAAACAAAAGCGAAAACCCCCTCCCAATGTATTAGCAGGAGTTGCATTAGTAGTATCTTGACCAAAAGAATCGTTATTAGGCCAAGGAGTACCATCTGCACTACAATTGATAGTAATAGGGTCTTCATTAGAACTAACTAAACCGTCCGCAATTACTCCCCAATCTGGATTAGGTGTATTATTACAAGCTACTTTTCTTTTTAAAACACCCGGCTTAAGCCAAGATGTAGTACTACTACTAGCAATATTTTCATAACCATAATAAATAACAGGATTAATACTATTAGTACCACAGCTAGCACTCAAGTTACTACCATCAGGATAGGTTAATGCTAAACAATTTGTTGAATTAACACCCGTACAAATGCCTCCTGTCACTGCAGTAACACTTCTAGCTCCTCTAATATCAGTTTGCATATAGGCTAAAGCTTTAGTTAAAGTGCTACTTCTAACTGTTTTAGAATCATTATCTTGATTAACTCTAAGTAGATTAATAAAGCCACTCGTACCTGCTGTTAAAACGATACCACTAATGACAAGAGCGACCAATAATTCAGTTAAACTAATACCTTGATTAGAATTTTTAGGATATTTGAATAATAATTTTAGTAGTTGATATTTATACATATTTTTTACCAAGTTTAAGAAATTATTGATAATTTAACGTGAGTTCGGGATAAGCTGAAACTATTATTCTATCGTTGCCTCAAAGTCTAATTGTTTCGTAGAAATTAGTTAAAAAATCCCTTAACCCGAATTGACGTTAATTTAATTACTATTTTTATTTGATATAATTTTTCGACTTTAAATTTAGATCAAAAAAGTTTACTTAATGCAACTCTAAATTAAGGAATGTAACGTAAATTTTCATTATTAGTACAATTCGTACCATTTACTATACCAGTGCGAATCATACCTAAATTAGGAGCAACTACAATACACTTTGCATTAGTAGTTATAGCATTACCTGAAAAATCTTTAGGTGCAATCTGAATAATTTGATCTACTGTAATAGTGGGAAGAAGAGTTATTGGATCTAGAACCTTTCCCTCAAAATTGTAAGCAATAGAAACAGCACTAGGAGTAACACTGACAATGTTGCTATCAAAAGTTACTGATTCAGAAACACAACCAACAGGAGTTCCTGTAATTGTAGTCGTGGTAATATTTACTGTACAACTATTACTGGTACGATTAGAGGTAGTTTGGGCTTCTACTAAGGCACTCCTTATTTTTGTAAAAACTTCATTAGCCTTATCTTTCCGCTGAGAATTAATTAAGCTAGGAGTGGCGATTGCCGCCGAAATACCAATAATAATGGTTACAACCAATAATTCAATCAAAGTAAAACCGCTTTGTTTCGGAATACGATTAGGGACAACTAAGAGACGCATTAGGCACTACCTCCGTTGATAATGTACTGATTATATTAGCATTAGTTGGGGGAGTTGGAAGAGTGCCAGCATTATAACTGGCACTAGCAATATAACGGGGATGAGCAGCTGCATAAGATACCGTATAAGTAATTCGTAAAACATTTCCCACTGGTAGATAATCACGAAAAATTTGATAAGGTTTATTATTAACATTAATAATAATTCCAGTTTCTTCTGGAAATGCACCACTAATATTAGTTCCCAAACGACTTCCATAAATTGACCCAGTACAACTCGCTGTATTTGGACTATAACTTGTACCCGTACGATCCAAATTGAACGATTGAGAACGAATTAATTCTAAATCTCTTTGAATCCAATTAGAAGCCTCCGTTTTATCTTGTCCTTGAACACGAATCAAAGTAGCCAAAACCGTAGCTTGTAATGCCCCTAAAAGAAAAAGAGTAATAACTAAAATCGTTACTAATACCTCTATCAGAGAAAAACCAGCTTCGTTCTCTTTTAACTTCCCTGAAAGTGACTGAGTAGGACTAGGTTTACCTTTTCCCACTTGATAATTAAGTAATAAAATTTGATTTAACATTTAATTAGCCCCCTTTCTGGTCCAAGAATTAAGAGAAGCAATACGATTAACAGGGATTCCAATTGTTTCCCCTGTAAGTCCATATTCACTGGTAATAAGATTTTCTGCATCACTAGGAACCGCAATTTCTGCATTAGTAGAATTAGAACCATTCCATGCCTTCACCCAAACAACCGCATTAAGATCTGGAGTGCTTGAACCTCCATTAATTCCCATAGTGGTATTGGGTGCATACACAAATACATTTGTAGCTGTTGAACCTCCCCCAAGAGTAAAATCTTGTCCTGTTAATAAACAAGACTGAGCGGGGCTAAGAGAACCTAGCAAAGTATTTAAGGAATCAACACAACCAAAAATAGCAAATCTATCGATAGTGCCTGAATGTTGAATAGAAGGCTGACCGCTTATACTTATATCTCCAGCTACATAAAAACGAACTTTTGCCACCGTACTATTAATTGTTATGATTTCAGTGCCATTACCATTTAAAGAAATACTATCACCATTAGGAGCTTTTTTGACGATATAAGTATAAGGTTCAGATAGAGGCGTATTTACTGTTGCCCAAGGTGAAGCACTATTAGCAGCCCAAGTAGTTCTATTGGTTACATCAGTAGCTCTAGGGTATGTTACAGGAGCACTTGTGATAGGATCAACTAAGATATAACAAGGTAACGCTTGAGTGGCTGAACATTGAGCTGTTGGCGGAGCTGGATACGGAGGTATTACTGGAGCTCCAATTATTATATTTCCTTGAATAGTTCCTCCTGAACCTAAACCAATAGCAGCTTGTAAATAATCAAGATTAGGTACGCCGTTAGTACAAGTAAGAGTTGGACCATTAGTAGGGGGGGTACAATTTGTACAAATCACATTAGCATTGTTAGTAGCAGATAAAACATCATTATTTCCCATATTAATAACTACACTGGCATATAAGCCTGGGAAACTTCCGGGAGGCACAAATTGCTCTATTTGCATCTTTACTTCTAACTGAGCTTTTGAACTTAAACCTCCATTGTTGTTAGTTCCTTTTAATTCCAATGTACCTTGCTCAGTTGCACTATCATAGTTATATTTTTTTATTTGATAACTACGATTTGAGTCTAAATTTTCAGCAATAACTGCTTGTAATGCAGAACTATTGGCGGCTGTCGCACAAGGTGAACTGCCTGTATTAGGTGGAGGACTTGCCCACTGATTAACGGGAGGACTACCTGTGGGATCATAGGTTAAAGTTAAATAACCTGGATATTGAGAACTTAATTTATCTGTAGCTCTAGTAATACCTGCTTCTGCTGTAGCGATCGCCTGTTTAGAATACTCATCTGCTTTAGCATTAGTTTTATCTTTAGATGATGTAAACAAAGCAAGACTAGTGGCACTAACGGCCAAGATGCCAAGAATTATGGCAATAAATAAAGTGTTACCTTTTTCTTGTTCTCCTTTATGAAGGATTAAATTTTTTTGCCATAACAAAAGCAAAGAATTAGATATTTTTTTAGGAATTTTAACATTAAACATTTTTCACCTCTCTATTTTTGATTTAATTTTAAATTTTATTAATTGTTTTATTAATTTAAAAAATTTTTTTATTAACTTAAATAATTGATAAAACTTAAACATCATCAAAATTTTTTATTTTTTTCGTTTAAATAAAAGATCAATACTTAAGTAGAACAGTCACCCTAAAAGTTCAAACACAATTTAACCGAAAATCTTTATAAAATAATAGTTATTTTTATCATCAAAAACACTGAACTATCTTTGTAAAAAATTTTACCTTACTTTATAGTTAATTTTATCTTTATAATTTATCTTTTATCTTTATCTTAACTTTATATTTTTTTTAATAAATCAGTAAAAATACGGATTTAATCTTTTTTTATGATTAAAAACGTGGAACAAGCATCTTGCCTGTTATAAATTTGTTTGTAATAAATTTGCCTGTAATCTTTTATTCTCTATCTTCAAAAACTGGACAATATCCGTCAGGGGTAACTCGAAACTGATATAAAGG
>CAZWLZ010000036.1:0-16739 GCA_964634505.1 uncultured bacterium
CCATTGACTTAACCCTAAACCATGCCCAAAGCCTCGTCCAGTAATTTGTAAATTACCTTGATTCATATTTACTCTAAATAAAGTGCTTCTTAAATTTAAAGACTCTCTTAAATCACTACCTTTAACTTTTCTTGTTTGGCGATCGCCAATAACTTTCAGAGTAATAATGCGTCCTTGGGGAGTCAATTTTTCAGGAATAATAGATTTAATATTACCAACACCGCCAACTAAACGGCTAAATTGAGAAGGAGAAATATTTTTATTCCATTGAAATACAGGAGAAGTTTGATCATAATCTGGAACACCTCTTAAATAGGGCAAAGAAGAAGTCCAAACATCCTCAACATTTTCAGTATGGCCTCCAGAAGACGAGTGAAACACCGCTAAAATAACCTTCCCATTATAAGTCATCACTTGACCAGTAGTACTTCTAACCGCTTGATGAGTAGTAGTATATTCACTTTTCAAACCCTTATAAACTTGAGTTGCCGTAGTAGTATCCAAATCAAAATTACCAGTTTTAGAAGTATCTCTTTTATATAAAGCATAAGTTCTAGCAGCGACGGCTTGGGCTTTTAAGGCTTCGAGAGGCCAACTAGGCACGGCTTCTGCCCCCACCACACTATATAAATAATCTTCCATATCAACATAATTTACCGCCAAAATACCTTTTCCTTCTCTCACCAAGCGTACTCTACCACGATACCATTGATCACCAATCCAAATATAGCCATTAGCAGTAGGTTCAAGCCATAATTGATTAGAACGCCAATTATTAAGTATAATACCCCCTCCGTTTGTTTTGGCAGTAAAAGAATTCATTCCTGCAATTTGCCCGATAGTTTTACCTGCAGAATCTTTTACGATAGTTGAAGTTGAGCCGCCTAAATTCAAATTATTAGTATTTTTTTTAATAGCAACTCTTAATTCTAAAGCAGCTTGCACGGGAGTCGCTAAAAATAGTAAAACTAGAGAAAAGAAAATAAATTTGAAATTTTTTGGTAAAAATAAATTTTTAAAAAACATAAATAATTAAGTAATAAATAGCTAATGTGTTAGTAGAATATTTTTTCTTCTAGCCCCTTATTAAGGCAGGGCTGTTTCATTCTAAAGAAAAAGCAATTATAGGGTGATAGGGGGAAATGGGCAATGATGACAAGAGTATAGATGGCTGAAAAACATTAAAAATGAATCAATAATTAGGAAAATGGCAAAGAATTAGAAGTTTATCAAATTGCTTTTGAGACTGCTATGACAATTTTTGAAATAGCTCAAAATTTTCCGAATGTTGAAAAAAAACTAAATTTGTCAATTTTTCTCCTATTACCTCATTTTTCCCCCTAATTCCCCATTTCTCTCTCTCCCCATTCTTCTTACTTAAAAATCAAACAGCCCTACCTTGTTAAGGGGGTTGGGGGATCGGATTTTTCTAAATTACTTAAATTTAATTAAAGCATAATAAATTGCCCAAATTGCCATAGCTCGTAAATAGTGACTAGCACGAAATGTGCCTACACTGGTTATAGCTTCAGGAGTACGAAATTGTAAACCATTTTCATATACTTGGTTTACCACAGTTTGGGAAATTTGTAAACCTTCTTCTGTCATATCATTAATAATCATAAAAGAAGCAATGCCAAAATTAATTCCAGTCCAGACTTCTAAAGGGTGAGTGTCATTCTCTTTTTCCGCACTACCGTCTGGTTTTACCCCATTTGCTAAACCAAATTTACCTTGATGAAAATTTAGATAACAAGATTGATAAATTTTATTTAGAGTTGATTTAACATATTCAGACTCAACTACATCAGGTAAGCCTAATATTTGGGCATAAAATTGACCAGAAAGTTGATCAGCCATGACTACATCAGAGTTACTGTTGCTATCAAGTCGATAATATTCCCCATTCCATAAAGTAGTATGATAAATCGATCTAGCTTGAGTTAACCAATTTTGATAAATTTTGGTATTTTGTTGAATACCAACAGGAAAATCAGCAGGTTGTAAATTAGGATTCATGGGGGGATTTTTGATCAAAATTTCACCTATTTTTAAAGCCGCTTCTAACGCCACAATCCATAAACCACCACAATAAGCACTAATTCCATTTAATTTCCAGTCATCAAAAGTTTGATCTGGAGCGCCCGAATTTTCGGGAATCCCATCATTATCTAAATCAAATGTTTTCACATAATTTAATGTCTCAACAATACTATCCCAACATTCCCATAAAAATTCCGTATCTTTTTCTCCCGTGAAAACATAATCTCTATATACTTGTAAGACAAAATCACTACCTAAATCTTTCCATAAATTACAATCTTGATAGCTTGTATAATTAGTTTTTTCCCAAGGATGTTCATTGGGTGCGCCTAAATCGTGAGGAGTTGCACCTTTGATCTTACGAATAGCTGCTGCTTGATTGTAACCAATAATTCTCGGAGTATCATCACTACTAGGAATTGCTCTAGCAAAGGCTTCTAAGATACTTTTATCTAATTTTGGCCATAATAAAATAGTTGAAAATGAGCCATATAAACGTACATCTAAACTCTCATACCATCGATAATCTAAGCATTCTAATACCCCAAATTGACCAACGGGATCATTTTCGGTGGCCGCTGTCCATAATGTACCTCCGTCTGTAAGTAAGTATAATTCATTAAATAAGGACATTTTTAACCAATCTGGTAATTTTTTCTGATCTAAGATGTTTTTTTGCCAATCGATGATCCTATTTCTCCACGTATCGCTATGTTTTAGCGTTGTTCTAACTATACTCCACGCATTTTTACCATTTCTGCCAAAAAAGTCAGTATAACGTCTATAATAGTTAATATCTTGGGCAAATTCAGTGACGGGAAAATCCCAAGTTAAGATAAAAGGAATTTTTTTAGTTTTACCCGGCCTCACAGTAAATTTTAGCACCATAGCGACGGCTATTTGTTCCCCCGGTTCGGCGGGTGTTTCGTCTTGATAATCTTTGAGAGTGCCATTATGAGCAAATTGTTCCCATATTTCGCCTCCGTCTCCTTTAGGATTCCAACGTCCATTATAAAATACTTCAAATGTGGGGTTAGTAATGGTGGCGATCGCCCATTGTCCTTCTCCTTCTTGAGGTTCGTCAGCGAGACGAATACGATCTCCTAAAAAGCCTATTCTAAAGTTATCTTGAATTAATTGATTATAATTGCCCGTACTATTTCCCCAGCGAGGTTGATATTCATAAATTGGGCTGCCATCGTCTCTAACTTGCACTTGAGGGGATTTAATGGTATTGGTATGCCAACCGACGGTATTTTGCCAAGTAAACATGATGCTGATAGTTAGAGGCTTATCGGTGGGATTATGAATACTCCAATCAAAAACCGCTAGAGGATAACTAGATTCTTGATAGTTATTACCCCAAATAGGGGAAAATTGTTCACAAATAATATGAGATTGAAATACTCCTTGATAATCATACCAACTACGAGGATATAAAGCGTGATAAGTACCTTTTTCGGGAGGATACCAACTCCAATCAGCTAAACTACCATCGACTGGTTGGTCGGTATTCATAGCATATACTTTAGTTTCACCGTCTTCGGTTTGTTCAAAAATACTAAATTGACAAGCGGGAATACTTTTAAAAACGTGATTACCACCATCAATATGCCATAAATTAAAATCTCCTGATGGCGATCGACCAATACAACCAGCACCAAAACCCCCCAAAGGCATACCATGATTAGGCCCATCATCAAGATTACTTTTGTATCGCACCGTATAAGGATTGTCCCATTTTTTACCAATTTCTCGTTGCCAAGTATAAGGAGGTATTTCAGGTAATTCGATCTTTAAAAACATGGATTGATGGTTATTAATTTTAAAAATTGAGTATTAAACTTGTTGTATTTTATCTTGATTTTGACTTTTTATTTCAATTTGTTCAAATCCATTGATTCATAATACTAAATCTCAGGTTTTCTATTATTAACTATATCTTTCGCAAAAGTAACCAATTCAGAAGGAATCATAATTATAGTAGTAGTATTATTTTCTGCACCAATTTCGGTTAAAGTTTGTAATCTTCTCAATTCTAAAGAGATTGGATTTTTTGACATCTCCGCAGAAGCTTCGGATAACATTAAAGATGCTTCTTTTTCAGCTGCTGCCTTAATCAGACGAGCTCTTTTTTCTCTGACTGCTTCAGCTTCTTGTGCCATTGCCCGTTGCATTGACTGGGGAATCTCCACATCCTTCATCTCGACTCTTTCAATGACGATGCCCCAAGGTTCAGTCATTTCGTCAACTATTTGCTGAATTTGACTATTAATTTTATCTCTATCTTTAAGAATTGCATCTAATTTACTTTGCCCAATCACATTGCGTAAAGTAGTCATAGCTGTTTGATATACAGCAGTTTGATAATTCTCTATCTTATTAATCGCTTTCTCGGCATCCATAATACGATAATATAAAACGGCGTTCGCTCTAATGGTTACACTGTCGGCAGTAATAGCTTCTTGGGGGATAATATCTACTGTTTTTGTACGAATATCTACTTGCATTTTTTGCTCAATTAGGGGCATTATCCAATATAATCCAGGCCCTTTTATAGATTGCATTCTACCTAGTCTAAAAATAACTCCTCTTTGATATTCTCGATCTATTTTTAAGCCTGAAATACCTAAACTAAAAGCAAATACCATTATTGTAAATAGAAAAGAACCCATAATAATTTACTTCCTTTCATTAAAAAATTAATTATCTTTTATTATAGTGTTCATAAATTTAAATTAACTTGATATCTATAAAATAAGAAGTAATGATTAAGAATTAATAAGTTTTTATAATTGACGAGTAGAAACTGATTATCTCAAGATTTTTGATTATTACTTAAAATATGGTGGGGAAAAAACTCCCTAATACCCCAACTTCCCCCTTAAAGCTGTTAACAATTTAGCAAATTCTACGGGTATAGGGGCGATCGCCACTATTTCTTGTTGAGTAAGAGGATGGGTAACAGTTAATTTATAGGCGTGTAAGGCTTGACCTTGAAGATTAACCGCTTTAAAATGATTATTACTATAGGTGGTATCCCCTACCAAAGGATGCTTGATATGGCTACTATGCACTCTTATTTGATGGGTTCGGCCTGTTTCGAGGCAAAAATGAAGTAAACAGTAGTTTCCGAGCCTTTCTTGGACTTGCCAATGAGTGACGGCTTCTCGGCCTCCTTTTTCTACAGGTAAAACTGTCATTTTTTGGCGATCGCCAGGGTGTCTACCAATGGGTAGATGAATGACACCATTATCTTGTTTTGGGCATCCATAAACGATACCTAAATATTCTCTACGAGCGGTTTTTGCTTTAATTTGAGCTTGAAGATTATGTAAAGCTAATTCAGTTTTGGCTACCATAATAGCCCCAGTGGTATCTTTATCTAAACGATGGACGATGCCCGGACGTTCGATTCCGCCTATTCCTTCTAAATTTGGACAATGATATAAAAGGGCATTAACCAAAGTACCATTATAATGACCGGGTGCTGGATGTACAACTAAACTTTTTTGTTTATTGATAATTAATAATTGTTCGTCTTCATAGAGAATGTCTAAAGGAATATTTTCGGCTGGGATTGTGGAAGGTTTTACTTCTGGGATTTGAATTTTTAGGCGATCGCCAATTTTAAGCATAGTCTTTTTTTGAAGACAAATTTTTTCATTAAGAAAAACACAACCCTCTTCAATTAATTTTTGTAAACGAGAGCGAGAAAAATCAGCTAAATGATCAGATAGCCAAGCATCTAAACGGTAAATAGATGATTGAGTGACAGTTAAATCGATGTGTGAGGAGGTAATATTTGACAAAATAAAATTAAAAATTAACGATTAAGTAATTCAGAAATGGCTTCACTCTTCAAAAAAGTGGGTGTACAAGGAATTTGTCGAGTATCAGTGATTAACCAATCTAAAGCCGCCGCTTTCACATCAATAGATGCACCAGTTTTATCCACACAATAACGACCAAATACCAGTTTATCAGTTAAACGCACCCCCGAACCTAAACGGGAATATTCAAAAATTACACTATTAGAAACTTTTGCCCCTTGACAAATCCAACAATTAGGCCCAATCATAGTAGGACCTACTATTTTGGCCCCATCTTCGATATGTGTCATAGCACCAATATAAACTGGCCCCGTAATATCCACTTTATCCCAATTTACCGACACATTAACACCCGTATAAATACCAGGTTTGACTTCCTTACCTGGAATACTCACGTTTTTAATTTCACCTAACAAAACACTTCTAATAGCGTGCCAATAATCGGGGACTTTGCCAATATCAACCCATTCAAACTCCATATCTATAGCATAAAAAGGTAATCCTAACTCAACTAAATTAGGAAATAAATCACCTCCAATATCATACTTTTGATTGGGAGGAATATAGTTAATGATTTCAGGTTCAAAAATGTAAATACCTGTATTAATTTTAGTGCTTAAAGCCTCTTCTATACTTGGTTTTTCTTGAAAAGTCAAAATTCGATCATTTTCATCCGTCACTACCACACCATAACTTGATACCGATTCTTTTGGTACAGATTTAGTTACAACGGTGGCAATCGCCCCTTTTTCTTTATGCCATTTTACTACTTGAGTTAAATCTAAATCAATTAAAGCATCACCACATAAAACTACAAAAGTATCATCAAAAAAAGGATTAAAATCTTGAATACGTCTGATACCAGCAGCCGAGCCTAAGGCATCTCCAACCAATTCACCATTAATAATACTACCCTCAAAAGAGTAACCGATTTCGACCCCAAATCTTTGGCCATCACGAAAATAACTTTCGATTTCTTCAGCTAAATGACTAACATTCACCATTACTTGGGTAAAACCATGTTGCCGTAACAATTCAAGTAAAAATTCCATTACTGGTTTTTGTAAAATAGGAATCAAAGGCTTGGGAATAGTATGAGTTATAGGGCGCACTCGAGTGCCTTTCCCCGCTGCTAATATCATTGCTTTCATATAATATATTTTTACCTCTATTTAATAAATATTAATCAAATGTAAATTATTTTGATCTCATTTTATGCTTTTCTTGGTTAGAAATATTAACATTTTTTAACAATCTTCTTGTTATTTATCTTTTCTTAGTTGACAATTAACTTTAAAATATTACATTTTCTTCTCCAGAATAAGTAATCAATATTAAGTTTATTATTAACTATTTATTATTAAATATGTTTGAACGTCAAGAATTAATTATTTTTGTTACTGGATTGATGGCGATCGCCATTAGTTCAATTTTATTATTTCTCTTAGGAATGAAAGCAGCTATTGTAGGATTTTTTATCGTAATAGGAGGTGTTGTAGCATTTCAATTTCCTCGTAAAAGTTTATATATTTTTTTAATATATTTATGTTTTGCTGGAACCATAACCTACTATATACCAGGAATATATAGAATAAATGGAGATAAAATATCCTTTAGTACTATTTATCCAATTTTTCAATTATTTAAAGATATATTTTATTTTCCTCCTTTAATAGCCATTATCTTTAGTAGAGAATTTTTCCAAGAAATGTTACCAAAAATAAAACCCTTAAAATGGGTATTATTATTATTTATTAGTAGTTGTTTATTAACATTTATCTTTGTCAATATTCCTTCCCAATTCACGGCTGAAAGAGGAAATTCCTTTTTAATGGGCATCTTAGGATTAAAAATTTGGCTTGGTTATATACCCTTAATTTTTTGTGCATTTTTCCTCATTAAAAGTCATCAAAATTTATTATTTATTACTAGATTACAAACAGTTTTAATTATTATTTGTTGTAGCCTAACAATCATTCAATTTCTATTATTAATTGGGGGTATTTGTCAAGGAAATATTGGCTTATCAAACAACATCATTGATAATCCCACTTTACAAGCAAGATGTTTTGTAGGAGGCTCTTTGCTTTATTATCCCGAATGGAATTTAATCCGCTTACCCGGTACATTTGTATCCCCTTGGCAATGGGGTTGGTTTTTAATTGCTAGTATCTTTTTTACCGTAGCAAATTCCCAAAGTGACACCTCAAAATCATGGCGAATTGTATCTTGGATAGGAACAATTTTAGTAATATTTACTACTATTATTTCGGGTCAAAGAATAGCATTATTATTAGTACCAATTATTTTTATTTGTCTGTTTTTATTAACAGAAAAAAGAGACAAAAAATTTGCGATAAAATTAGGAATAATGAGTTTTTTAAGTGTAATACTTCTGGCTTTGCCTTTGATTCAAAAAACGATTTTTCTATTTTTAAAACGTTGGAATTATTCACCTCCATTTAATTTTATTTTTGAACAAATGCAATTTGCGATCGCCAAACAAAAAGGAATTTTTGGTAATGGATTAGCCACTACTTCCAGTATGGCCAGAAAATTAGGAGAAATAACCCCCTTAGAAGTATTTCACGCCCAATTAACTTACGAGATGGGCTACTTAGGTTTAATTAGTTTTTTAATCTTAGTTTCGATGATCGTTTTTTTCATCTTTAAAACCTATCAATTATTAACCAATAAATCTCTACAAAATCTTTGTATTTGCTTAGGAATGTTTATCTTATTAATCAGTTATAATGTTTATTATTATCCCTTAATAGTTGATCCTATTGCTGTTTATTATTGGCTAGTTATTGGTATCATTTTAAAACTACCTGAAATTGATCAAAATTTAGAAAAAATTAATCAAATTAATTCAGAATTTCAAGACAATTAATTATGAATAAAAAAGATTAAAAATTATAATTTTCTTGTTGGATAAAATTAATAAAATCTTCACTATATAAAGGTTTACTAAAGAGATAACCTTGCCCAAAATCACAACCTAAACTGGTGATTAAATCTAATTGGGCTTTTGTTTCTATGCCTTCGGCCACAATTTTTAAATTTAAAGATTTCGCCATATTAATAATAATTTCAACCAAAACAAAAACTTGATGATTGTCAACTATTTTATTAATAAAAGATTTATCAATTTTTAAAATTTTAAAAGGATATTGAGTTAGATAATTTAAAGAGGAATAACCTGTGCCAAAATCATCTAAAGAAAGGCTAATATTCATTTCATTTAGCTGAGCAAAAATAGTTTCAATATTACAAATTTTTTCCAATAATAAACTTTCTGTAATTTCTAAAGATAAACAATTAGATTTCAATTTAGTATCTTCTAAAATATTAGAAATTTCATGGATAAAATTTTGATTAGTAAACTGTAAAGGCGAAATATTAACGGTTACGGGTAAATAAAAATCCCGTTGCCATTTTACCGCTTCTTGACAAGCCTCTTTTAATATCCATTGACCTAATTGTATAATCGAACCGTTTTCTTCTGCTACTGGAATAAATCTTTCTGGGGAAACAAAACCATTTGGATTTCCTAACTTTTTATTTGGCCAACGAATTAAAGACTCCGCAGAAACTATTTTTTTTGTTTTTAAATCAATAATAGGTTGATAGGCTAACAGAAATTGTTGATTTTTAATGGCTTTCTTTAATTCTGTTTGTAATTCTCTTTTTTTCGTAATAGCATCTTTCATCGCTTTGTTAAAACGTTGAAAATTATTCTTGCCCTCTTCTTTAGCGTGATACATGGCGGTATCAGCATTATTCATTAAATTTTTGACTTCTAAAGCATCATCAGGATAAATAGTGATACCCACGCTACCAGATATGTTAAGTTGAATTTTATCAAAGTTGAAAGGTTGTTGTAAAACTTCAATAATTTTTTGAGCAATATTTTCTAAAATGTTACTATCTTTAACGGAAGGAATAATAATTAAAAATTCATCTCCGCCCAATCTGGCAATCATGTCGGTATTTCTTAAGATGTTTTTAATACGATAAGATACTACTTTTAATAATTCGTCTCCTAAAGCGTGGCCAAAAATATCATTGACTTCTTTAAATCGATCTAAATCAATAAACATTAAACCAATTTTCGTTTGATGATTGACAGTTTTATCAATAAAATACTGTAATCTTTCTAAAGCGAAATGTCGATTGGGAATGTCGGTTAATAAGTCATAATTTGCTCGATATTCTAATAATTTTTCATGGTATTTTTTTAAGGTAATATCTTCTTTTACCGCTACAAAATGAGTGATTTGTTTTTCGCTATTGAAAATAGGAGAAATGGAAGCTTTTTCTAAATATTTTTCCCCATTTTTTTTCAGATTGGTAAATTCTCCATGCCATTCTTTTCCTGCTAGAATATCACGCCATAATTTTTGATAAGTTTTTGCGTCTGTTTCATTGGATTTGAGTATGCGAGGATTTTTGCCTAATACTTCTTCTTGAGAGTAACCCGACAGTTCTTCAAATTTTGGATTAACATAGGTAATGTTGCCTTCTATATTGGTAATTACGATGGAGGCTGGACTTTGTTGAGACGCTTGGAATAAAATATTTAATTTTTCTTCTACCTTTTTTCTTTGTTCAATTTCTTGCTTTAATATTTCATTTTGTTTGTTTAATTCTTGATTTAATCTTCTGATCTTGATTTGATTATTAATTCTTACTAATACTTCTTTGGCTTCAAATGGTTTGGTGATATAGTCAACTCCCCCTAATTCAAAACCTTTTACTATATCTTTGGCTTGAGTTAAGGCAGACATAAAAATGATGGGAATATCTTTTACGGTGGGAATTGATTTAAGCTGATTACAGGTTTCAAATCCATCAATACCAGGCATCATAATATCTAATAAAATTAAGTCGGGCATTGTTTCTTGTATTTCGGCGATCGCCTCTTCACCACTAGTAGCTGATAAAAGCTCAAAACCTTGATCTCTAAGGACAATATTAAGTAATTGTAAGTTTATTTGTTGATCATCTACGAGAAAAATTTTATTTGCTTCGGAAATTGTCATTTTTATTGTGTATATTTTGTAATATATATTTTTTTTTGATTAAAAATCGATTTTTACATTTTTATTAAGCAGTTAATTTTTCATTTATCGCAGTCGCTTAAATGCTTAGGAGGTAAACCAGAGGTTTTAAACTTTTGCTCTTAGGGGTTGAAATGTCTTAACTCACCTTTTCCGTTGCTATAGTATTAAGGGAAATTTTAAAAATTTAGTTTCTTTTTATTAAATTTATGGAAATTTTGACTGCGGTTTTGACGGCTGTTTTTTCTCTTATTTCTTCAACGGAATTCTTTCTTAATAATATCTTATCTAATACCCTTCAATCAAAGGCTAACAATATTGAACAATTAGAAATTAGGGTTTCTACTTTACCAATTCACAGCATTATCTCCGGAAATGTCAACAACATTAGAGTAGCAAGTCGTGGTTTTGAGATATTTCCTAAATTTAAAATTGATATTCTTGATTTAGAAATAGATCAGATTAGTATTAATTATGATAACTTGAATTTGAACAATTTTGAGGATTTAAAACAACATTTAAGAATCCCTATTCAGGGGGGAATAAATATAGTTTTGAAAGAGAAAGATATTAATTTTGCTTTACAGTCTGAAGATTTTAAACAAAAAATAGAGAACATATTTAATAAAAAT
Source organism: uncultured bacterium (assembly GCA_964634505.1). Taxonomy (GTDB): domain Bacteria; phylum Cyanobacteriota; class Cyanobacteriia; order Cyanobacteriales; family Cyanobacteriaceae; genus CAZWLZ01. Next base: position 11,572 of record CAZWLZ010000036.1, read on the forward strand.
GATAATTCAACTTTTGAGTTAATTAATCTTGAGGTTGATTTATTAAGTAAAAATAAGATTCAATTATTTTCTCAATTTAAAATTAATCCTGGTGAGGAAATATTAAGGGTTAATTTACAATTTGATTTAGAAGTGGTCAAAGGTAGTAAAATTAGAATTACTAATGTTACGGGAACATTAAATGAGAAAATTCTATCAGAGAGTCTATTAGAAGGTTTTGCTGATAATTTTAATCAACAATTAGATTTACATCAATTGGAAGCTAGTGATATTACTTTGAGAATTTTAAAGTTAAATATTACTGATGAGGCTATTCAGTTGGCTTCTTTTATTCGTATTATGAATAATAAAACAAATTAACTTAAGGATAATCGTTATGGATGATCAAAATAAACATAATACTTTATCGCCTAAATTGATTGCTGGCTTGGCTGTAATTTTATTTCTAGGGGGTAGTGTTACTGCTTGGTTGGCTAATAAATCATTACAATCTAATCAACAGTCTCAAAATAATCCCATTCCCATAGAGATAAAACCTCCTGTTAATCAACAAGAAAATCCGCCTTTATCTCAACAGCAAGAAATACAAGTATATTGGATTGATGATAATTTAGAGTTAATTCCTAAAACTATTTCTATTGCGAAAAGTGAGAATAAGGAAGAATCTTTAAAAAGTATTTTTGAGGTTTTATTAGCTGGCAAGAAGGATACTACTATTCCTGATAATACTAAATTATTAAGTTTAAAAGTAGAAGATAATCAGATTAAAATAAATTTGTCTCAGGAGTTTACTAGCGGTGGCGGAAGTGCCTCTATGGTTGGTCGTTTAGGCCAAATAATTTATACACTTACCGCTTTTAACCCCGATGCACAAATTTGGATTGATGTAGAAGGAAAACCTTTAGAAGAGTTAGGGGGAGAAGGCTTAATAGTTGAGCAACCCATGACTAAACAAATTTTTGATGATAATTTTTCTTTCTAATTTTGCAAACTTGCCGAATTGAAAGACAAAAATTCAAAATACTCTTTCTCCTTCTCTTAATCTTTGCTTCTTTGCGAGACATAATAACTTAATTGATTTCAGATAATTATGAATAATATTCCACCAAAATCGATCGCCAAAACAGATCAAAAAACTGACGAAAAAAAAGAAATTACTCCTTTAAATGCTTTAATGGGAGGTATTATTTCAGGTAGTTTAGGGGTGGCTGCTTATAAATTAATGTTGGCGATTGCCATAACTTACAGTCAAAAACCTGTTACTTTTACCAATCCAATGGCTGTAAATATTGCTTCTGCGGTGCGAACATTAGTAGTAGGGGTTGTGGCTTTGGCAGCTTGTCTTTTTGGCATTGTTGGTTTAGGATTAGTGGCTTTAACCATTAAGTTATTAATTGAAAAATTTAAAAAATCAGCAATTTAATTAAAAAAACGGTAAAAATTTGATGATTCTCAATTGTCAAATGTTAAATCCTATCGATATAATTTAATAACTATTTATCAACTAAAAGAAAATCCAACTATGCTAGAAATGCTGAGTATTGACAACTTTGGAATGGAGACAATTATTGTCGCTTTTTTGTATTTAAGTTTAAGTGTTTTATATTTATTAGTAATTCCAGGACTTGTTTATTTTTATTTGAATAAAAGATGGTATGTTGTAAGTTCGGTAGAAAGAACTTTTATGTATTTTTTAGTATTTTTATTTTTTCCAGGATTGTTATTATTAAGTCCTTTTTTGAATTTTCGTCCTAGTCGCCGTCAAATTAATTAAAGAAAAAAATGAGACGTATAGATGCGATTTTAATCGCTTTTTTAGTTTTTCTTGCTGGTGGCTTAGTTTATTTATTTTTAAATTTAATTGGTTTAGATTCTCAAAAAGCCGGAATTTGGAGTCAAGTTTTTCTGATTATTTTTGTTTTGGTTGGTTGGGTTTCTAGTTATTTAATTCGAGTTTTTACTAATAATATGACTTATCATAAGCAAGTCAAAGATTATGATGATGCTTTTTTTAATAAACAATTAGCAAAAATGTCTCCTGAAGAATTAGCAAAACTGATGGAAGATAAATAACTGATGAAGAAGGTTTTAGGGATTAGGTTTTAGGTGTTAGGTTTGTTAAGAAGGTTTTATTTTAGTTTTAGGTGTAAGAAAATTACTTCAAAACTAGAAAAAACAAGAATTTATGAAAAGTAGTCAAATAAAAAAAGCCTCTATTTCAATGTAATACCTACTACCTACTACCTACTACCTACCACCTACCACCTACCACCTATTACCCATTACTTAATATGATTTCTGTTTCTCAATGTTTTTTTGATTTAAAAAATAAGTCGCAATGTGCCTTAATTCCCTTTATAACGGCAGGTGATCCAGATTTAGATACTACAGCTAAGGCGATCGCCTTATTAGACCAATATGGGGCGGATTTGATTGAATTAGGCGTTCCTTATGCTGATCCTCTCGCTGATGGCCCTGTGATTCAAGCGGCAGCCACGAGGGCATTACAAAAAGGGGTTAAGTTAGAGGATGTTTTACAAATTGTAGAGGCTACTAAGGGCAAAATTAAAGCCCCTATTATTCTTTTTACTTATTATAATCCGATCTTTTATCGAGGCGTAGAAAATTTTTTAAGTACCATTGCTGTCGCCGGAGTTAAGGGCTTAGTAGTGCCTGATTTACCTTTGGAAGAAGCGGAGTCTTTTCTTAATTTAGCTCAAAATCAAGGCATTGAGGTTACTTTATTGGTTGCACCCACCAGTCCGATTGAACGAATTACGGCGATCGCCAAAAAATCTCAAGGTTTTATTTATTTAGTAAGTGTTACGGGTGTAACAGGGGTGCGTACAGAGATACAAAGTCGGGTTAAAGAATTACTATCAAATTTGAAAGGGGTGACTGATAAACCTGTTGGGGTTGGTTTTGGCATTTCTGAAGCTAGTCAGGCTTTACAGCTCAAGGAATGGGGAGCAGATGCCGTTATTGTAGGTAGTGCTTTTGTTAAACTTCTTAATACCGATGAGCCCGAAAAAGGATTGATGGCGATCGCCAAATTATGTCAAGAATTAAAACAAGCAATTGTTTAATAATCAGGAGAAAATAGTTAATAGTCAAAAATTAACTATTACCTATTCCCTACCCACTCATTCTCCAATTAGGCCTTATGACCAAAAAATAAGAGAGGAAACCAACAACGATGTAATATTTCTTGGGTGAAACTAGGACTAGTCCATTGTAATAATCCTTGATCATTATCAGCTGCAATGGCGACCGCACTAATATTATGTTCATAAGCAGCTTCAAAAATTTGCGTTATAGGTTCGCCCATTTTAACTTCAGTCTCAACTTTACCTACTAAATCATCTAATTCAATTTTAATTTGTTGAATTTTATCTTTAGCTTGTTTAATGTTATTATCAATTAAAACTTGATCTCTAGCAACATTGTCAACAATCGAAACTAAATATAAATCTAAAGATTGGCGATCGCCATCTTTTAAACGTTGCTTGATTTTTGTAAGCAAATATTGAGTCATAGTATTTTGATCAGCATAGGGCATTAATAACGAAGAGACAAGATTTTGACATCTGATGCTTAATTCTTCATCTCTCAAGACAGAGATTAATTGAGGGCGAAAAATTAATAAAGGAATGTCGAGAGATTTAACTAATCCCATAGTTGTACTACCGAATATTTTTTCCTGCCAAGCATTACGAATAGGAGCGCCTACTACAATTAAATCACTGGCATGATTTTTGGCGATCGTCTTAAGATTATCTAAAGGTTGCCCTGAAGGGATTTCAAGAGAAACTTTTACTCCTGAAGGGATATTTTCTAAAGCAGGAGCAAATTTTTGTCTAATTTGTTCAACCTTATCAGAATCGATTCGGGGTATATCCCCTTTTTCCCATAAAGGTACAACATGACAGAAAACTATTTCTTTAAAACCCGCCTTAGCTAAATCGGACACGAAATAAACTAATTTTTGTAATCCATCAGTAAAATCTGTAGAAATTAAACAACGTTCAAACATAGATTTATTTATAAAAATTTCATTACAGATAAGATTAACATTTTCTTGAGACTTGCATTTAATAAAAACCTAAATCTGCACCCTGCCCACTGTGATATAAGGCTAATTTATGATATTTTTCAGCGTGTTTAATTAAATCAGTCGCTTCTTCATCGCTTACTTCTCTAGCTTTTCGAGCTGGAATACCCACCATTAACGAGCGTTTAGAAACATCTTTGGTTACCACACAACCCGCACCAATAATACTACCTTCTCCTACCGTAACACCATCTAAAATAATCGCACCAATGCCAATTAAACAGCCTTTTTCGATATGGGCAGCATGAATGACAGCCCGATGACCTACTGTAACATAATCGTCTAAAATAGTGATTTTTCGAGGGTCTCCGTGTAAAATAGCACCATCTTGAATATTAGTATAAGCACCTATTTCAATTTTTTCTACATCGCCTCTAACGACAGCATTATACCAAACACTCGAACCTTCTTTTAAGGTTACATTACCGATGACCGTAGCATTTTTAGCGACAAAACTGGTTTGACTTAAATCTGGATTTTTCATAATTTTATGATTTATTGTAGAGGTAAATAGAATTAAGATAATATCAAAAAGTAGCAAACAAATAAAGCTAGAAAATAAATGATAGAAGTTGAAAATTTAAGTAAGATTTATGGTGACAATAAAGCCATTGATCACGTTTCTTTTAGGGTAAAAAAAGGGCAAATTTTGGGGTTTTTAGGTCCAAATGGTGCAGGTAAAACTACTACCATGCGTATTCTAACAGGTTATATCCCCGCTACCGAAGGTACGGCTAAAATTGATGGTTATGACGTTCACTCCTCCAGTCGGGAAGTTAAACAGAGAATCGGTTATTTACCTGAAAATCCCCCTCTTTATCCTGATATGAAGGTTTCAGAATTTTTGAATTTTGTCGCTAAAATTAAAGGGATTTCTAGTGGCGATCGCCAAAATAAAGTAATAAAAGCCTTAGAATGCTGTCAAATTGGAGATAAAGCTAATGTAATAATTAGAAAACTATCAAAAGGCTATCGTCAAAGAGTAGGCATAGCTCAGGCGATCGTACATGAGCCTCCAGTCATTATACTAGATGAACCGACAGTAGGACTTGATCCC
>CAZWLZ010000037.1:0-16547 GCA_964634505.1 uncultured bacterium
TGGTAGAGGGAAAAATTCCTCCCATCGGCATCAAAAAAAGAATTAATGCTAAATTCATACTAGCCATTGCATGGCCACTAGGAAAAGAAAAGTCAGAAGGTAAAGGATAATTAGATTCCCATAAATGTGGGCGAAGGCGATGAAAGAAAATTTTGATACTATAAGTAACCATCGCACTGGTGATAATGGAAGTAATTAAATAAGTTAATAATCTTTTTTTTTGATGCAATAAGAGTAACAAAATAAGAGGAGTTATCAACAGTAAAATTAACTTTAATCTTCCAAAATTAGTCAAAATAGAGGCAAAATTATCTAAAAAAGGTTGAGGATTTTTATGAATAGTTAAAAGAATGGCTTTATCCCACAAAAATTCACCATGTAAATAACTTATTTGTAACGCTAAACCTATAAAAATTATTAAACAAATTACTTTAATTAATAACAATTTTTGTTTCTTTTTGATTTTTTTATCCAACTCTAAATACAACATAAATATTAAAAAATGTTAGTGTCAATGAAAAGAGAAGGCAAAGATAAATCTATTAATTTTGTTTGCCATAAAATTACAGCAATCACAGTAAATGCAGTTGAAGTACCAACTCCTGTCCAAATATTTTTGGCTAAATTTTGCTTTTTCTCAGAATTATTAATCAAATTTACTGCTCCCAACTGCATTAAAATTATACCAATAATATTAGATAACCAATAACCAATAATCGAGGCAGGAATAAGTAAATGTGGTAAAAAAATACTAATAATTTTTCCAAAACCGTAAGCAAGGGGTAAATTAATAATTAAATCATTCCACCAGCACAATGGAGATAACAAAAAACCCAAGATAAAAAGAGAACTATTTTTAAATTTTTGCCAAGTAATACTATTCTGTATAGCCATCCTAAATAACCTTTTAAATTCCTGATATTTTATTGTTAATTGTCAAAAAATTATGGTTCTTCGACTTTGAGTATGATAAGTTTTTAGTAAAGAAGGGGAATAGGGAATGGACAATAGGCAATAGACTTTTCTGAAAGTGAGAATTTATAAAAATTTTTTTTCTTTAACTGTCAGCCATATTTGGCAATAATTGTAGCTATTATTTTTATTAATTTATCATAGCTACTTTTGAAGAGCCAAAATTATACTCCTTTATTTACTCTTAATAATTTGATCGAAAATACCTCCATCCTTAAAAAACTTCGAGTCAATCTTACTCCAGCCTCCTAAATCATTAACTGTAACTAATTTTTTCACCGCTGGAAATTGGGCAGAAAATTCTTTGGCAACTTGGGCATTTGTAGGGCGAAAACCAACTTTTGCATATTCTCTTTGAGCTTGAGGCGTAAAAGTAAATTTCACAAAGGCTTCGGCAACTTTTCTTGTACCGTGTTTATCGACATTTTTATCTACAACTGCAATGGGATTATCAATAGAAATATTAACATCTGTAGGTACAAAGTAAGGATCTTTTGCTCCTCTTTGTTTTGCTAAAATTGCTTCATTTTCATAATTAAGTAGCACATCTCCTTGCCCTTGTTTGATGAATACATCAGTAGATTCTCTAGCATCTTTAGGTAATACAGGCACTGAATTATAAACTTTATCCACAAAAGTTTTTGCTTGAGCTTCTGTCCCGTTTTTAAATATAACAGAAGACCAAAGTGCTAAAAAGTTCCATTTTGCACCGCCAGAAGTTTTGGGATTGGCAGTAATTACCTTAATTTTTGGATCTGCTAATTGACTCCATGACTTTATTTGTGGTTTTCCTGGACGAGTAATAAAAGCAACTACCGATTTAGTAACGATCGCATTATTGGGGGCTTCTTTTTCCCATCCCGCATTAATTAACCCTGCTTGTTGAATTTTGGCGGTATCCCCTGCTAAAGCTAAAGCCACAATATCCGCCTCCAAACCATCAATAACCGCACGAGTTTGAGAGCCTGAACCTCCATAACTCTGACGAAATACCACATTTTGACCCGTTTTTTTCTTCCAATCAGCAACAAATTGAGGAATAATCTTTGAGTAAGCACCTTGAGTTACAGCATAGGAAACAAGGGTTATTTCTAGGGGCTTTTGAGCATTGACGGGGAAACTAGAAAATAAAACAGATGCGGATAAACTAACTAAACCTGTGGCAATTAAACCAATACTTTTTCTACGAAACATAATTTAATCCTTTTAATATTACTAAGCAATGAAATGCTTTGAATTTTAAAACAAAAACAATTTGCATTCCTTGTAAAAGAAATTATAACTAAATCTTATTTTTTTTTCAATACATTTTCAATTTTATTTTGTTGCGATTATTCTGAATCATCTTAACAGGTAGAATACTTGTGGTACTCTTTTATTGATTTAGTATTGGTGTTTTATTGCATAAAGTTAGTCGAAATTAAGTTAAATGTTCCATTTTTCCAAAAAATAAAAATTCCTAATCCAATTAAAAGATAAGGAATAATTTTATGACCATATTTAGCTATAAGATGAGCAATTTGAGGATTTTTAGTTAAACTATAAGCAAGATAAGACCACAGTCCTTTTAGTATTAAGAATACAGCTAAAATAATTAGCAAATTTGTTAGATTACTAGCGGCAAATAAAGGTACATAAACTCCTATATTATCACCGCCGTTAGCAAAAGTAATTAAGGCAACTTTATAAGTTTGAGGATGAAGTATTTGGGATAAACCTTTTAAAAGTGGATGACGATTATCTGGTTGTGCATATTCACTATTTACAATTTTAATTTCTTCCTGATCTTCCTCTGGTTTTATTAATTGTTTAAGTCCAATTATTATAGGTAAAATACCTAATAATCCGATCCATTGAGGAGAAATAATTAACCCACCAAAAAAGCCGACTAAACTAAATAAAATTAAGGCAATAAATCCCCAATAGGCTCCACTTATGATTTGACTTGTTTTAATTTTTCCTTCTTTAACTTGAGCAAAAAAAATCAATAAAATGACTAAATCATCAATATTTGTAGCAATAAAAGTAGTAATTCCTGCAATAATAGCAACAGTAATTTGATTCACGATCGATCCTCATCATCAAAACATTAGTAAAAATTGTAAGCATATTTTGTGCAAGTTTTTAATTATCAATTTTATTTATTAATTTAACAAAAAATAGTATTTGCTTTTCTTATTCATCTTTCGTAAAGTTAAATTAGATTCTTCAAAACCAAGAAGATTAGGCTTATTGCTATTTAATTAATCAACAGGAAAGTTATGAATACTTGGCTTATTAGTACTTTAATTACAGGGTTTGCGGTGGCTTTTGCCACAACATTTGATGATAATATTTATTTAACTATTTTCTTTGGCAAAGTTAATCGCACTTTCAGACCAAGACATATTATAATCGGCGAATATGTGGGATTTACTATGTTAGTTTTAATTAGTTTAGTTGGCTTTTTAGGCGGTTTAATTATTTCTGATGTATGGGTTGGTTTATTAGGCTTTTTACCTATAAGTATTGGTATTACCAATCTTTTAAATAGAGAAGAAGACGAAATTCAAAATGTTAACGCCAATTTTCACAGTTATACTCGTCCGACACCCAAAAGAAGTTTATTAGCAACACTCAAAGATCCCCAAACCTACAAAGTTTCCGCTGTTACCATTGCTAATGGTGGTAATAATGTCGCTATTTATATTCCTCTATTTGCTAGTACCAGTCTTCCCAGTTTAGGTGTTATTTTATCAGTACTTTATTCCATGTTGGGCTTATGGTGTTTTCTTTCCTATCACCTCACCCGTCAACCTCAGATTGCTATTCTCATTTCTCGTTATTTACGTCGTCTTTTTCCTCTTGTTTTGATTTGGTTAGGTATTTCCATTGTCATAGAGAATAAATCATACCAACTTTTCGCTAGTATCCCAATTTTCAATAGGTAATATCAAGTTCGTTTAAATAGTTACAATAATATCACTCCCAATTATCTATAGAGACAGATTTTTATTTATAAGTGATCCTCCGAACTTGATATAAAGTATTAACTTTATGATAAATTTCATGATCAAAGGGGTTGAAAACTCAATGATAAAAAAAGACTTAATTTATATAAAACAATAAATAGAATAACCAATTTTTCCAAAAGACAAAAAAGACTTTAATTTTTTCTAATTGATTAGATAAATATTCTTTGTTTTTTTATTTATCTTGTTAATTTTCGCTGAAGTAGAATTAAAAATTTTTTAATTTTGACGTTTTCTTTTTCATATTCAGCATTTAATCTTTTTCTGTTTGCATTAACGTTAAATATATCTCGAAATGATTGACTAAAAGTACGATCGCCATTAGTAAGGCAAGAAATAGAAGGTGGAATAAAAATTACTATCAGATTTATTTTTGACAAATTTCTTTAATATTTCTAAAGATTGCTATTTGTATAAAATAATTAAACTAAAAGCAAAGAAAAGAAAAGAAGAAATCATTTTAATTTGAACTTTTGATAAAGGTATTTTTTTCTCTAATCGTAAAAATCCGATTAAAAAATAAGCTGTAATACCTATCAATAAAGCCGATGCAATTCTAATCATACGACTATGATAAATATCAAACCAGATGTTTATATTTGTCTTTAAATCGTATTTTTCGTTTTCACTAATGGGATTAATGGGGATTGATAATGTTTGCCATGTTTTGCCGCCATCAGTGGATTTAAAAACTTCGGTGGTAGCTGATCCAAAACTGTATATAGTGTTATCCTTAGCATAAGTTGGCGAAAATCTTAATGGTATTCCCGCAGAAGGCACTTGAGTCATACGCATAAAAGGGAAAGAGTTATCGGCGATCGCCACAAAATTATTACCCTTATCGGTGGATTTAAAAAGCCCTTTACCTCGTACACTAATTAAAACAGTTTGATCATTAGCATAATTAGGAGAAATAGCCACCGCTTCTAAATAAGCATTTTTACCTAAATTGGCGATCGGTACATTTTGCCAAGTTTGTCCACCATTTTCTGTTTTATAAACCCCTTCATTAGTACCTAATACAAGAGTTTGATCAATTTGATAGTTAGGAGAAATCGCTAATTGTAAATTAACTTTACCCTCAATTTCAGTAGTAGTAACAGAAGTCCAATTTTCACCACCATCAACACTTTTAGAAATACCTTTTTGAGTAGTAATATATAAAGTTTTATCTTCGGCAAAATTAGGAGAAATGACTAAAGAAGGGGCATTATTACCAAAAACTCGCTCAATTTGCGTTAAAATGAAAAAACTCTTTCCACCGTCAACAGATTTAAAAATTGTGCCAAATTGATTAGTAATAAAAACCGTTTTATCTTGTGCAAAATTAGGGGAAACCACGATTTTTGAACCTCTCACTTCCTTCGGCAATGGTACAACTTCCCAAGATTGGGCATTATTAGTAGATACACCAATTTTACTCCATAAAAGAGCAGAAAAAACTGTATTATCTTGGGCATAATTAGGAGAAAAAGCCATATCAAAAAAACGTCTTGGATGTTGTTTGCCATGTAAATTGAAATCACCAATAATACGAGGGATTTCTAAACCTTTAATAAGAGACTTCCAAGTTTTACCCCCATCTTGACTTAAATAAAAATTACCAACATAAGTCACTAATGCTACAGTTTGATCATTAGCATAATTAGGAGATATATCTAAAGCGACAACTGTACCTAAAGATAGAGTTTCTATAGGTTGCCAAGTTTTACCAGAATCTCTCGATTGGAATAAACCATCAAAGCCTCCCAAATACATATCTGAATTTGACTTAGCTACAACCTCAAAATTTGGTAATTTTAACTCTAGGGATTGAATATCCGTAGTTAAACCATCGCTTTGTTTTAACCACTTATTTTGCCCACTTTGTTTGACAAAAAAGCCTTCAGTATAAGTAGTTGCGTATAAAGTATTAGTGTTATCTGTAATTATTTTTGTGACATACAAATCACTTAAACCATCATTAATAGCAGAGAAAGAATTACCCTTATCTTTTGTTTCCCAAACTCCTTGTTTTTGTGTTGCAATCCAAAAATTATTGCTATCTGTAGGATTAATTAAAATAGATGTGATATTACCAATATCTTTAGATTTAAAAAAGTCAAAAGATTGCCAATTTTTACCAAAATCACTAGAAATAGAAATATTGCTTTGATTATCACCGACAATAATTGTATTTTGATTAACAGCAATCTGATTAATTTTTCCTTCACTTATCAAAATTTTTCGCCAATCATTACCAGCATTTTCAGTTAGATAAACATTATTTTTCGCACTAGCTAAAAGTATATTTTCTGAAGAAGAATCAATAGTTAAATGTTCAATTGCAATGGAATCTAAACCATTATTAACCTTAAACCAATTATTGCCGCCATCCTCACTTTTATAAACACCATCCCAAGTAGAAGATAAATACATGACTTGATCGTTTTTTTCACTGCCAACAAAACCACTAAAATAACCTAAATTATCCAAACCTTTAAAAATTCTCTGCCATGATTTGCCACTATCTTCAGACTTAAATAAATTATGTCTTACTATAATAAATAGAGTTTTATTTTGTTGATAATTTGGAGACACTCTTAAATGAGTAACTACATGATGAGGACGATGTGCCCAAGCATTATTAATTTCAAAAAAACATAAATTGATAGAAACAATGATAGCAACGAAAAAAACTGTTACAGTTTTAATTAAAAAATTTTTCATAAAAATATTATTATTATGTGCAAAAAATAGAGCTTAATCTATTAAGATAATTTTGAATGATAATTTAGAGTAATAATTAAAAATCTTGTTGACTTGTAATTAATTAAATCAATGTTATATTACACACTTGTTGAAACAAATTGAAAACGTCTAAGTTGATATTTATTGAAACAATGGGTTATATGTTATCAGAAAATCGACAACGTGATCAGATGGCCATATTGAAAGAAGAGTGTTTCGAGATCGAAAAAATGTTATAAGATGTATTTGTTTTATCTAAATTCCTATTAAATATTTCGTCAATCAATGAATAATTTGATCAAAAAATATCATCAACCAATACAAAAAATTAAAAATAATCTAACACAAGAATATTTTAAATTTAGAATTAATAATAATAGTAATCCCTATCAAATTAATTTTAGAAAAAAACCTTATAAGATAATATTTATTTTAAGTCATATGAGGTCGGGGTCATCATTATTAACTCATCTTTTAGTATCTAATCCTGATATTATGGGATTCGGAGAAAGTCATCTTCAATATGAATCAGAATGGGATTTTAAAAGGTTAATGATGCGTATTTATTGGCAACATCAAGAATTTAGTAAATTTCCTGAGCATTTCTATAAATTTAAGATGAATCATCAATATATTTTAGATAAAGTTTTACATGATAATAAGTTTATAAATGATGATTTTCTCACTTCAAAACAAGTTTATGTTATCTTTTTATTACGAAATCCAGAACAAACTATTCCCAGTCTTTTAGACTTAAAACCACATTGGAATGAAGAAAACGCTTATAATTATTATACTGAGAGACTTTTGTCTTTACAAAAATATGCTGAAAAAATTAACGATTCTAATAAATGTTTATTATTAACTTATCATCAACTTTTAGATAATACTAATTCAGCTTTATTATCCCTGCAAAATTTTTTACAAACCAGTCAAGAATTTTCCGAAGAATATACAATTTTAAATACTACAGGCAAAAAAAATATAGGAGATTATAAGGGTAATATTAAAGCAGGAAAAATTATTAGAAATCAAAGAAAAATTGATCTAAAAATAGATCAATTCCTATTAGAAAAAGCGAAGGAAATTTATGATAATTCTTATGAACAATTAGCCAAATTTTCTCAAATAATTAATTAGAAAAAATTTTTTTAGGGAAGTTTTTCAATAATTCAATGGCGAGTTACTCTACTTTCCTTGCAGCTCGTGACTTGACTATTCCCATTACTCTTATCTTAGATAATGCTCGTTATCAAAATATGAGAGCATTTGGTGCCGTAGCCGCTATGGTAATTGAGGAAGCCGTTGCTAATTATGCTTATAAAAAAAGTTTATTTGTTTTAACTCAAGCAGGGGAAAATATGACTATTCTTAATTCTAATGATTTTCAACCGAAAAGTTGGTAATTTTTAAATGGCGATCGCCATTCTAAAAAAATATAATCAATCTGAAAATAATGTTTATTCTTATCCTCTTTATAACTAAAATTTCTATCAAATGAAAAACCCGGTTTGCCGCCGGGTTATCACTGGGAAATTGAATTTTAAAATCAAAATATTAGAGGTTTGTGATATTACAAGTTAATGGACAAGCGGCATAAGTTGAATTATTAATCGGTTTGTCGTCCCCATGTAACCAACTTAACCATTTTACATCTTGAGGATGGATGCCTTTTAAGGTTAACGAAATTGAACTTAAGGCGATCGCCAAAATAGTAATCCCTAAAATGCTACCTGCTACTAATAAAACTGCACTAGCAGGGAGAATAGATTGTAAAACTAATGCCATTAAAGCACCTACCGTCATAATAATCACCACTACAGGAAAACCTACTACTAAGAAACAAACAGTTAAAGTAAAACCCCATAGAAACAAACTTCTACCGAAACCGATTAAAAAAGATTCTTGCCAACTTTCTTGAGTTGAGATTTGCATTGCGATTATTTCTCCTTTTTCAAACTAAACAACAACAAAATTTAAACTAATTAAGAATTAACTGTTTAACCTTATGTATGGCAAGTATAATTTATATTTATTGAAAATGAGAGAGTTCTTAATATTTTGTAACACTAAAGTTTAAAAAAGAGTTTGTTTTATCTCAATATAATCTTTGATTTTATTGATCCCCATTGATTTTATCCCCATCTTTTAAATTTAATTAACATTTTGTTACATTTTTTTTTATTTTTTCTCATTTAAGAAGGTGTTAGATTTTAAGAAGGTTTTAGGGGTTAGGTTTTAGGAGAAATTAAATTAAATTACTTTAAAACTGCAAAAAATGAAGCTAAAAAAAAAACCCTTAAATTTTTAAAGCCTATATTTCAACCTAATTACCCTATTACCTATTACCTATTCCCCATTCGCCATTAATATCTAACTACTTTTTAATCTGCCGTCTTCTAATTCGATAATACGTTCAGCTACATCTAAAATACGATCATCATGAGTCACAATTAAAATAGTACAACCTTGCTCTTTGGCTAATTTTTGCATAATTTCTACTACATCTCGCCCTGATTTACTATCTAAAGCGGCCGTAGGTTCGTCCGCCAAAACCATTTTAGGATGAGATACTAAGGCTCTGGCGATCGCCACCCTTTGTTTTTGACCACCAGAAAGATTACTAGGATAATAATTAATATGACTAGCCAAGCCTACCGCTTCCAACATGGCGATCGATCTTGCTTTAACTTCGGCAGGAGAAAATTGATTATGTAATTCCATGGACATTTGCACATTTTGTCTAGCTGTCAAAGATTTTAATAAATTATGGGCTTGAAAAATATAACCGATATGGCGACGAGTATCAATCAATAAATTATCATTAGCATTGATTAATTCATTACCAAAAACTCTTAAACTACCTTCATTAGCCGATCTTAAAGCCCCCATCAAAGTTAATAAAGTCGTTTTGCCCGAACCAGAAGGCCCTTTCATTATGACCACATCCCCCTTATTTAAAGTAAGATTAATATCAAATAAAATTTGCTTTTGTAACTTACCCTGTCCATAATAAAAATTCAAATTATTAATCTCAACTACTCGATCCTGTTCTAGTGGATAATCAGAATCAAACTTTTTTTCTATAGTTAACATTTTTTTATTTTTGTTTTATTTCTTAATCTGATATATATCTTAATCATTTTTAACAAATTCAACAAAAAAAGTAATTTGGCGATCGACAAACTTATTAAAAGTAAAAAGAAAAACTCAATCACATCTAATCCAAATTAATTTAATTATTTCTTAATAATTAATTAATAAAAAAGTTATTAAAAAGTATCAACATTAGCTATACAATGAAAAATAACAGGAAATTTCACACAAAAAATAAATTATGTCTGTTATCAGTAAATGGGGTAATAGTCTCGCCGTGCGAATACCCAAACCAATTGCCGAACAATTACGGTTAAATGAGGGTAATTCTATTAGCATTAGTATTTATGAAGAAGGTATTTTTATTAAGCCAAATTATGAACGTAAAAAGTATTCTCTTGAACAATTATTAATAGGCATGACACCTGATAAGTTACATCCAGAAACGGAAACAGGTTTAATAGTAGGACAAGAAGAATGGTAAAAATAAATTATATTCCAGAAAGAGGGGATGTTATCTTAATTGATTTTAGTCCACAAAAAGGCAAAGAACAAGCCGGTTATCGTCCTGCTTTTGTCGTTTCTCCTTCAGATTATAATAAATTTACATCTTTAGCTTTGATGTGTCCTATTACTAATTCCGTAAGGGGTTGGAGTTTTGAAGTGTTACTAGATGATCGAATGCAAACCACAGGAGTTATTTTAGTTGATCATCTTAAAAGTTTAGACTGGAAAATAAGAAATGTAAGATTTTTAGAAAAGTCTCCTCTAACCGTTATTGACGAGGTTTTAGCTAAATTAGAACCTTTAGTTTCTTGACATTTTAACCTTAACATAATTCCTTATTTATTATAATCTCTTCCCAATACCCCAATACCCCAATACCCCAATACCCCAACACCCTATTACCCATTACCTAGTTAATATCATTAGGATTTAATTCCTGTAAAATGGTAAAAGAAACATGATTAATCGCTAACTCTCCAATAGAGAGATTTTCTTTATTGACAGGTAATCCGCCGCTTCTTAAAGTTTCAAAAGCAACATCCTTAGCCATTTCAGCATGATACCAAGCTAAACCCATAAAAAATCTTGTAGGATAAGGGCCTCCATCATCCGTATCGTCGGGATTCGATTCCATCGGCAACCAACCAAAACCTGGTAAATAAAATTCCATCCAAACATGATTAAAATCAGGAATTAAAGGAATACCTAAAACCAATCCATTAGAAGGACATTTATAACGCCCTACCGTGCGACAAGCAATACCATTAAGACGAGATAATGCTAATAAAACTCCTAAATATTCGCCACATGAGCCTACACCACGCCTTAAGGCAATATCTGGAGTATCAATATGAGGTTTAATACCATAAGTTAATCTATCATAAACAAAATTACGAATATTGTACATTTTTCGTAAAATATTTGTTTCTGTGCCTCTTGCCTCTTCAGCACCTCTTAGAATTATATCCGTACTCATGGATAAATCATCATCATCAATTAAATATTTTTCTTCATATTCAGCAGGTAAAGGTGCTAGAGATTCACAATCTTTGGGGGTGATTTGATATTTTATACTCCATACTTCTAAAATAGCACGCCAACCAAAAACATAACGATCCTCATATTTGAGTTGATCAAATTTAAAAACAGCTATTTTTTGACCATTTACATCTTCTTCTATAAAGGGTAAACCTACTGCTTCAATCTTTTTAATTTTTTGTCGAGGAGTTTCAGCAGGTAAGGCTATACGCCATTCTAAATCTTTTAGTTCAAAAGGATCAAGAGGAGATAACTCTTCTAAATAACTCATTTCTATTAAAAAGCCATTGGATAAAGTATATTTTTGCTCTTGATCATAGCGAAAATGTAACGGATGAATAATTGTTCTATCTCGATATAGTAATTCGTGATTTGGTTCAATATTAGGGTTATCTCTAATATAAGGTTCTTGATCTGTATAGGCAATAAATAAAACTCCTTCGTTGTTAAAACTTAAAGCTGTTGGATTTTGAAAAGGTGTTAGTATGCTATATTTTTTCTTTCCTGTTGCCCTATCTAAACAGAAAACACTTTGTTCTATGGTGTCACAAACCCATATTTCTTCTCCTTTGATCGTTATATTTTCTCTGCCTACCCCGGGAGAATAAAAACGAGTGATAAAATTACTTTTTTCTTTTCCATAAACTAAGATAGTTGCTTCTTTTTCACAAGTGATGTAAATGGCATCATCATTTACGGCTATACCATTACTAGGTTTTAATAATTGAATTTTTAATTGAGGTGAATTATGTAATTTGATTTGTTCGTTTTCAATTTTTAATTCACAACTATAGACTCTATCTCTACTGATAAACCATAATATATTTTGAGAAATAGCTAATCCTGTCGCACCTATAAACTCTTGCCACAGTCTATTATTGATGATGCTAACGTTACTGGTATCAGGGTCAATTTTTAAAAGATAACCGTTGCGAGAATCAATTGCTAATAGGTAATTTTGCCAAAATACCATTCCATCTAAAGAAGAACTGATAACTGGTCGTATTGTCCGAAAATAAGAATTAAATACTGAGTCTGTATTCATGCTAATCCCCATAGGTTATAAATTTTAGCGTTTTAGTGTTTCACCAGATCAAAAATAAATCATTAAATCATTTTTTAGTTTGATCTTATTGGTTTCTCAATATTGCTTTTCGCAAAAATGCTTAATCTAAAATTTTAATTGATATACTTCAATAATTAGAAGAAACACTATATTTAATTTACTAATTATTATCTCAATTTTCTATTAAGATTTAATACTGTAAAGTCATAGATTACAGATTATAACTGTTTGATTTTATCTTGACATCTTTTGTGTTGTAATCAAGATATAAAATTTATTATCCCTTAATTTGATTTGCCTTTTTGTAAAAATTCTAATTTATTATCAATTTTTTAACAATGAATTTACCTCTTACTGAAAAAATTTCCTTTACTTCTGATTTGAATATTTGTCCTATTTTAAATGGGATGTGGCAAGTTTCGGGAGGTCATGGCAAAATTAATCCTAATTTGGCGATCGCCAAAATGTTCGATTATGTCGATGCTGGTTTTACTACTTGGGATTTAGCTGATCATTATGGAGCAGCTGAAGATTTTGTGGGAGAGTTTCGTCGTCAACTTTTAGCACAAAGAGGAGAAGAACCATTACAAAAGTTACAATTCTTTACTAAATGGGTACCTCGTCCGGGGAAAATGACTAGGGAAATAGTGACAGAAAATATTAATATTTCGAGGCGACGAATGGGAGTAGAATCTTTAGATTTATTACAGTTTCATTGGTGGGAATACAAGGATAATAATTATTTAACGGCTCTTAAACACATGGCAAAATTACAAGAGGAGGGGCTTATTAAACATCTTGCTTTAACTAATTTTGATACTGAACATTTAAAAATTATTATCGATAATGGTATTAAAATTGTTTCTAATCAAGTACAATTCTCCCTAATTGATCGCCGTCCATTAGTTAGTATGATAAACTTTTGTAAAGAAAATAATATTAAACTTTTAGCTTATGGTACTTTAGCAGGGGGTTTATTAACTGAGAAATATTGGCAGAAAAACGAACCTAAGGGGCATAATTTAGATACGGTGAGTTTGCGTAAATATAAAAATATGATAATGGCTTGGGGTGATTGGAGTTTATTTCAAGAGTTGTTAACTTTATTAAATGAGATTGCTCAAAAATATCAAGTAAGTATGGCGAATGTAGCTGCCCGTTATGTTTTACAACAACCTACTGTTGCTGGAGTAATTTTAGGGGCAAGATTGGGTATTTCTGCTCATATTGAAGATAATGCTAAAATATTTAATTTTAGTTTAGTGGAGGAGGATTATAATTTATTAGAAACAGTTTTTAGTAAGTCACAAAATTTATTTACCCTCATTGGTGATTGTGGTGACGAATACCGATAACGTTAAATTGTTTAGACTTTACAATAAATGAAACAAACTTAATCAAGTATTGATTTTTGATTAAAATAAATTAAAAGTTTTTATATATTTATAAATTCGTTTACTTATCAAATAATTCAACTAACAAAATTTTTTTACTATGAAAATTAATTCTAATTTCAAAATATTATTCTCTAGTCCAGCTATTTTTACTTATTTTTTCCTCATTTTGTTTGCCAATAAATCAGCCCAAGCTGAAACTGTAAAAATAGAAGTACAGCCTTTTTCTGCTAACAATCAAACAACACCTCAAACTAATCTTGATTGTAGTCAAACTAATTGCACAGGTAATAATTATTTAGCAAATTTTGATCAAATTGTCAACCCTAATAATACTGAAATTAACCAACAATTTCCTAATATTGAACGAAATCAAGATGGGGATTTAATGTTGAATGTGACGGAGGAAGAAAGTGATGCAGCAGTTTCCTTATTTGGTTGTGATTGTGTCAAAGCGGTTAATGCTTTGCGTCAACTTAGGGGTATTCCCATTGGTGTTGAAGGCGATCGGATTTTACCAGGTCCAATGATTCGTCCTTGTACTCAGAGACTTCCCTCTGCTTAAGATAAAATTGATTGAAGTGAGATGTTTAACATTTTTTAAAACACTACCTTCGTCACTATGCCAATGGCGATCGCCTTTAAGCGAAATTAACTCTAAGGATTCATTTCATCATAATATCTATTAAAATTAGTCAAAATTTAACAACTTCCTCTCTTTTTCTCACCACTGCGTTATTAACTGACTATCAAAATTTTGATCCTAGTTTTGGCGAGTTTTTGGTCTTTGTCATTTTTGCTTAATTAATAGATCGGATTATTTCTTGTTTATCATTTAGTACCTTAATTGGTTAGTCTATTTTTCCCATTTTTATGAATTCAAAATCTCTCAATATTGAATCATTTTCTATTGTTCCTAAATCCTTTCTTGTCCATAATTTTCTAATCAACTGATAAGAGTTAATAAAATTTTTAACAGTAAGCTTTTAACCAAATGTGATAAAATCCTTTGGGCTTGTGTCACATTTTATTAAAAGTTCAAACAATTTACCAATAACTATGTTTAAAATTTTTCAAAAAACTGCCTTAGTCACTCTCGCAACGGCGATCACCGTTCCCCTATTCGGAGTTAATCCAGCTTTGTCGGAACTTCCTAGCATTAATGACGGAATCATGTGCGTTGCTAAGGGTCAATCAGAGAAAGGAGGCAAAATCTACCTCTACACTTCTTTGATCGATAATTCGTCAGTTAAACAGAAACAACCCGTGACTGTCACCATTAATGAGTCTGTGACTGAGATTATTGAAGGGGAAATAATGGTTGTTAATAAGGAAAAGCAAACTGTGACAATTGACGCATTCGGTGCGGCTCTGCCTCCAGAAATGCAACCAGTTGGAGTGGCGACCACAACCTATCAGGGCGACTATACTTTTACTGGTAAGACAAAAGCAGGTACGCCCGTCAGCTTTACTTTAGAAAAAAATTATCGCATTTTTAAAGTCAAGCACGGCAATCAAAGCTTTACCGGTTCCTGTCATTAAATACACTGATTGAGTAATAGGGACAAGGTCTAGTGGTTGTCCCTACAATTTAACCAAAGAAAACTAAGAATGATAGCAAAAAAACGAACATTGTCGTTATTTGAGGTGAAGATTTATAGAATTACATTAAAAATATATCACCAAATACTATGATCACTCTAAGCCGAAAAGTATTACTAACATTAGCATTTGGGATACTTTCATTTTTCCCATTTTTTCCTATTTCAGCGGCAGAAACTATTAAATTTTCAATTGAACCATTGGGAGATTTTGATATTTCCATTAATAGCTTGGAAACTCTGGCAAAGAATAATCAAATCACTCCCGAACTTGCTTTTTATGTGAATCATCTTACCCCTGAGGAATTAGCAAAGTTTCGTGCCTTGCTCAATAAATCTTTTCCGTTAAGTTCCATAGAAGCTTTTGAATTTTTTAATACTAGTTTTGGTAAAGAAATTATTAAGCAATTAAGTTTAGCAATTAATAGTCCACCCGATCAAAGTCAAGCTTTTTTAAAAGGGGCAATTATTTCAGCCGCTGTCAATCCCAATGGATTTAAAATTATTGATGTTCTTAAAAATTATGGCAGTCCAACTTTAGCTCTTAACCTAAAAACAATTCGCAATACGCTCAATGAAGCAGATCATCTATATCAAACAGCAGATAGGGTTTTTGAATGGTTAGACCGTCAAGCTTTGACTGAAACATTACCGAATAATTCCATTGCCTTATCTGACTTATCCCAAGCAGGAAAAATAACTTGGACATCGGAAACCTTGACAATTCCTAGACCAAATGATGATCCTGTAACTGCCTTTGTTTATCTTCCTCAAAATTTAACGAAACCTGCCCCCGTCGTGGTTATTGCCCCTGGGTTAAATTCTGATTTTCAAGCCTTAAGTTATGTGGCCAAACATTTAGCATCTCACGGCTTTGCTACCGTCGGCATTGACTTTCCTGAAAGTGATAATCAAAGAATGCTTGATGCCTTAAAAGGTTTGGATACTTTTCCCAATCCGAATGCCTGGATGAATCAACCCAAAGATGTAAGTTTGGTGTTAAATACTTTAGAGCAAAAAATGCAATCCGATCCCAATTGGCAGGGCAAATTAGACCTTAAAAATGTGGGGATTTTGGGTCACTCTTTGGGGGGCTACACGGCAACGGCGATCGGTGGTGCTAGGGTTCAAT
>CAZWLZ010000038.1:0-16441 GCA_964634505.1 uncultured bacterium
AGATTGATCTAAAACTTGTTTAGTTATATTACCACCTAACCAAGGCGGTGCATCTAAAACTTCCACATCTCGATTAAGTAATAATCGACCATAATAAGTTTGCCCAGTTTGAGTTTTTACTCGAACATAACGATGTGCCATAATTTTAATTAAATAGTAAACTCTAAATTATTTTTTAAATTAAACTTGATTATATCCTTACATTTTAATTCTGAAAAAAATAATCTTAAAAAAAAGAAAATAAAATAAAATAAATATAAATTAAAAGATAGTAAAAAAATAAATTGTCAAAATAAAACTAATATCTAATACTTTCAAGGTCAAATATTTTGCTTTAGTTAACCTTAGAGATAACCTGAAAAATAAATTAACATTAAAACTAGCAAAATTAAACCACTCTAGTATATAATTGAAATTCCTTGCTTCTGTGTATGAAGTTTAAGAAGCCATTAAGTCCATAAGGAGATTTTTATTCCATGAATAGTTACGAGTTAATGTTTATTTTACGCCCAGATTTATCTGAAGAGCAAGTTACTCAGCAAAGAAAAAAATACTTTGATTTACTCAAAGATAATGGGGCTCAAAAAGTTGAAATTAAAGTTTGGGGAAAACGCCGTCTAGCTTATCCTATTGGTAAATATCAAGATGGTATTTATATTTTGGCAAATATTATTAGTGATGGTTCACAATTTGTTATGATCGAAAGATCAATGCGTTTAGGTGAAGAAGTTATTCGTTATTTAACTAGCAAACTTAAAACTAATTTAGAGATAGAAGATACTCAATTTAATGAGGCTGTTACTTCCGAAAAACAAGTTGTAGTTGACGCACCTACTATCACCGCTGTTGCGGAAGAAGAAGTGATTACTCCTGTTGAAACAGAAACCATTGTCACTGAAGAAAATAACGATGTTGTTGAAACAGAAGTATAGGCAATAGATGATAGGTAATAGGTAATAGGAGTTTAGTTAATAGGTAATAGGAATTAAAAAAAAAACAAAGACTTTTTTGTTGAACGGCTTTTTAAAAATTAAGTTGTTTTAAAATTTCCGAATAATTAAAATTAATTTGTTATAAAAATTAAAACCTATCACCTTTCTATTAAAAGATTACCTTCACTTATTAAAACAGAAGAGCCACCGACTTTAATACTTTTAATTAGGGAGTTTTCTTTGGTAACTGAAATTTGCAATAAACTAGCTCTTCCCATTTCAATCCCTTGCTCAATTGTCCATTTCCAATGACCATTCAAATTAGCTTCTTTTTGCCCTAAATAAGCACCAAAAGCTGCTGCCGCCGAGCCAGTAGCCGGATCTTCAGTGATGCCTAAAGCAGGGGCAAACATTCTACTACGCCATTTATTTTCAGTGATATTACAAAAGAGATATAAATGAGGAGAAGCCAAATTAGGGCGTAAATTTTGCCATATTGTTAAATTTACTTTTGCTTTACTTAAGGCGTTAATAGTCTTAATTGGTAAAAATAAAAAAGGTAAGCCACAAGAAACTCCTTTTATTTCATAATCACCAACAATTAAATCTTGTATTGATAAAGACAACATTTCAGCTAAATCTTGAAGAGCAATAAAATTGTTGTTAAATTGAGGGGTTGATAATACTTCCAATTCAGTATAAAAAGGATCGCCATTAAAACATTTAATTGTGACGGAAATATTTCCCACGCCTTCTTCTAAAATAACTTCAAATTCTTCTTTTGTTGAGGAGAAAATTCCTATTTTAGTTAATAAAAAAGATGTTCCAATGGTTGGATGGCCGGCAAAAGGTATTTCTTCAGTCGGTGTAAAAATTCTTACTTTTTTATCAGCTTTTGGATTGGAAGAAGGAAAAACGAAAACAGTTTCTGAAAAATTAAATTCAGTAGCAATTTTTTGCATTATTTGATTGGATAATCCCTCGGCGGCAGGAAATACTGCTAAAGGATTCCCAGTAAAATGCTTATCTGTAAAAACATCTAAGGTATAAAATCTATAATTCATATTCAATCGAATAATAATTAGAATACTGAATATTTTAAACTGAATTTAGCTTTATTTTTGTCAATTTTGAAACGGAGAGGGAGGGATTCGAACCCTCGTTAAAGTTACCCCTAAACAGCATTTCCAGTGCTGCGCCTTCAACCGCTCGGCCACCTCTCCAGATGGTTTTGCAATTACCTATTTTAACATATTATTTATTTTTTGACAAGTCTAATTTTTCTTTTATTTTAGTTTCGGGATCAGTTTTTAGCTGTCCTGCATGATCACCTTCGGTGTAGCTGATGGCGATCGCCATCAAAAAAAAGAGAAAATAAATTTAACAATTAAATTAAAGAGAAAATAAATTGAGGGGTAAATAACCATAAGTGCCGATAATTTGCTCTATATTTTCCGAAAAAATAGTAATTAAAACGCCCCGATAATTGCCTTCATAATCATCAATAAAAAAAGATTCTTTGAGAGTATTAAATTTAATGTAAACAGGTTTGTCTGTATCCTTATCTAAATCTAAAGAAGATTGATTAAATTGATAACCAAAAGTAGTTAAATAAGTGGTTAAAGCGATTAATCCTTGAGTTTGATTATCCGCACAAATACCAATATTTTGGCGATCAGATAATTTTACAATAAGCATTAAAGCCTTGTGCAAATCTTCTTTATCTTCAGGGGAATTAACCTCTTTAGTTTCAAGACAACTATACTGTTTCAAAATATTTAAAGCCTGATCAATACTGAAAGTCATAAGTAAAAAATAATATCAAATTTTATGTTAATACTAATGCACAGTTGAGTTATTTAAACCTTGAATTATTACAATTTATATTACGACTATAGTTATAACTATTAAACTTAATCATTAAAATTGATAAAAAATTACTCGAACTTGATATAAAATGTATGTCGCTTTTTAACTTAATAATTTAATTATCCAAGAATTTTTTAAATAAGAATTAGCAATAAATAATGCCTTATTCAACTCTATTTCTAAATCTTTATTTTGAATATCAATAATTAATTGGTATAACAACTCAAAATCAATTCTTTCATCTTTTCCCATAATTTGAAATAATCCATTATTAGAATTATTAAGTTTATCAATTTCATTTTTACCACCAATACCTGTAATATTCGGTAATCTTTGATCTCTAAATAAAATAAATTTTATTGTTTTATTATTAATAATTAACTCATTATAATTTTTTATTCTACTAGCAAATGCAGTACCATTTATGTTTATAAAACCAATACATATTTGTTTTTTTTGTTTAGAAATTAATAAATGTTGGGGTAAACTTTTCTTTCCTAATCGAAGATAATCAAATTTAAAATCAAAAGCATTTTGCAAATTTTCAGCAATAATTTTAAGTTTACCAATATCATCATGATCATCAATAATTTGATTTTTGGGATATTTTTCTTCAATTAAAATTTTTTGCCGTTGTAAATGATTAGTAACTTCCGATTCTTCAGAATTATTAATATTAAAATTTGGCTTAATCTTATTAGCAGAAACCGATGATATTTTAGCGAAATTAATATTATTAAATACTTGATTTAGATTGTAAAAAATTTCTTGTAACTGATTTATTTGTTGTTCAATTTTAATAACTCTTTCTTCTAAAGTTGAGTTAATAATAGGATCATTTTCGGGTAAAAATGATTCATTTTGTAATGATAAACCATTAATTTTATGTTGATAGTAATTATAAGCAGTATTTAAAACTTTACGAATAGAATTATTATTAAGAATATTTGTTAATTGATCAGGGGTAAATAATATATCAATATTAATCCCAATTTCTTGACATTTTAAATTAAGAATATCTTTAATTTTTTGATCAGAAGGACGTATTAAATTAATTTGATGTTGAGAGATTCTATCAATAATTGAAGCGTCAAAAATTTCTTGGAATTGTTGCCATTTATCAGGGAATAAATTAAGGATAATTAAACTATTAGGAATATGAGTAAAAATTTCTTTAATTGCATCTCCAAATTTTAATAAAATACTTTTATTTTGTTCTAATCCTAAGCCTTCTAATTGATCAAAAACTATAACTAAAGGTTGATCTAAAATTGATAGTTTACTAAAGACAGAAATCGCTTCTAAAGCAAAAGATTCTTTACTTATTTCTGTATTCCAATCATCTAAACCAACTAATAATAATTCATCATCTTTTAATTCATTTCCTGCTAACCATCGTGTGACTAATTCTTTTCTATTTTTATCAGAATAACTACAATATTTAATAAGACCTTTTAAAATTTCTAATGTATAACCAGCTATTCCGTATGTATTTGATAACCATTCTTTAGCTTTTTTCTCTATATATAACCAATATTCTCTTTTTTTTTGCGTCCCTTCCGCACCTAAATTTTGATATAAATTTAAGGGGTTATTACTAATAATATTAAGTAATTCTTTATCTTTATTTGTTAATTCAATATTATTATTTTCTTGTTGAATAATAGCTGAAAAACTATAACTTAAAAAGGATTCTAATTGAGTATAATTTGTATTAGGTATAACTTCAATAAAAGACTCTAACATTCGACTATAAATATGATAAATAATTGTCTCTGCATTATTAGGTTGTCTAATAAATAATAGTCTATTTGTTATTAATATATCTTGGGCTAAACGCATCATTAAATGAGTTTTTCCTGTACCAGGTTGTCCAATTACAACTACTCCTTTTGTTTGATGATTAAGGTCATTTTTGATTTCACTAATAATTGATTTAATTAAGTTAAATTGTGGTTGATAAATATCTCTTAAATCAAGATGATTTTGAAAAGGAGTATCGACTCTATTACTAATAAAAGGATTTGGTTTATCTTTAAGCGTAATTTGTAGTTGTTTTTCTCTTATTTTTAAATATAATTGATAGGTAAATCGGGCATCATATTGAGCTGTATGGGCTTCATTGGGGTTAAAATATTGATGATTTACCTTTAGGTTTAATTGGCGGCTAATATCTGCTAAAGAATAACCGTCTAAGTCTGGAAAATATTGTTTACTTAGTTTAAGTGTGCAATCAAATTTTAGACTAACTTTTTTCTCGGTAAGACGTTTAAAATTTTTTGCTAAAATTGTTTCATCATGGTTAGCAGAATGACAAATAATAATTTTGTTTTTAGCAAAATTATAAAATTCTCGGAGAATATTTTCTAACTTTTTATTAGGCGAGTTATCACTTAAATTTTGATTAAATGCTTCATAAATTAATTTTCCTTCACTATCAATAATTGCTATTTCTTTTAATTCGTCTATTCCTTCGGTATCAATAACGATAAAATTATTGGTAAAAATTGTCGAAAAAATTGTCATAAAAATTTTAGTAGATAAAACGCATCTTTCTTCATTATAAAAGTATACTATGCCATAAATGATTTTTTTAGGTCATAAAATTTTCATTTTTTAAAATAGAAAATAAGAAGAAAAACTAATTTGTTTTGAATACTTTAGCTAAATACTATTAAATTTTTTCGTTTATAAAAAGTGAATTTTATTAAGTTTAAATGGGCTTATTTTTAATGTTTAATAGTTCTGATCGCCAACGTTTTTTCCATTGAGTGGTAGTTTCTAGGCAACTATTTTCTTGTTCAATCTTTCTTCTTTGTTTGATAATGTCTTGAGAATCATTTAATTGAAAATCACGATAGGGAATAGCAGCACGAGTTTTTAATTGTTCAATTTCTTTGGGAGATAAAGGGGTTAATCCTTCAGTGTTATAACTGGCGATCGTACCAGGCGATCGCCAACCACAAACATAATTTTGAGAAATTTGTAAATCGGATAATTTAAAGGCTGATCTAATCGCAGAAGAACAGGAATAAGTAGCGATTCTGCCCTCTGAATTAAGACATTTTGCTAGTAAATTAATAAATTCTACTGACCATAATTGAGGACATTTAGGAGGAGAAAAAGGATCTAAAAAAATGGCATCTGCTTGAAAATTGGTGTTAACTAAATGTTGCATACTAACTCTAGCATCATCAAGAAAAAATAAGGCTTTTAATTGTTTATTAATAACGGATTTTTCTCTTACTAATTGTGTTAATAAATTAACCACAGATGGTGACCAATAATTTAATAATCGATTATTTATAGCCTGAATTGATACATTTTGATCGATTTCTAAAGCCATAATTTCAACAAAACAATTAGGATTAACTTCCCAAATAGCAGTTAAAGCGGCGGCGGTATTGTAACCTAAACCATAACAAACATCAATAATTTTTAAAGAAGATTTATATTTTGCCTTTTCTTTTAAATTACATCCTCGAATATAGGTAATTTCCGCTTCTTTTTTCGCACCATATTTACTATGAAAAGTTTCTTGAAATTCTGAGGAAAAAAACGTAATCGAATTATCTTCTGTCGATATTTTTTCAAACATTTTTGATCACAAATGAGAATACTTATTAGGGAATAGGGCATTAGGAATAGCTAGTAGGTATTAGATGAAGAGAAAAAAAGTAATTAGTTTTAACTGTAAATCCTCATTTTTGCAGTTTTAAAATAATTTAATCACTCTTAAGATCAAGTTCGCTTAAATATTGATGATAAAATTACTGCCTATAATTTATAGATAAATATTTTTATAAGTTATCACTTAAACTTGAGATAAAACTTTCTTCTTAAACCCAACACCTAATACCTTTTTCTTGAAAAATATTGATTGGTAGCTAAAACTTAGATTAGAATAATAAGTAAAGATACTTATGGAAATAAAAGACTTATGGCTAGTAAAAAGTTAAAAAAATCAACGGTCTTATCGGAAAGAGAATTAGAAATTATCGAATTAGTAGCCACAGGTTTAAGTAATCAAGAAATATCATCTTTACTAGAAATCAGTAAAAGGACAGTTGATAATCATGTTAGTAACATTCTTACTAAAACGAATACGGAAAATAGAGTAGAATTACTACGCTGGGCTTTACAATCGGGTAAAATCTGTATAAATGATCTAAATTGCTGTACTTTGCCTGAATATAAAGATAAAAAATCTTGACTTCTAAACAATGATTTATTTAACTTCCCAGAATATAGGGAAGTTTTTTAGCTAAAAAATTTTTTAACGACGACGGAAGTAATTAAGAAATTTTTGCATTCCTTTTTCCTGGTTTCGATTACCCATATTCAATTCATTACCAGCCATGGCCGCATTATTATAGTAATAATAATAGTTATAGTAATTATAATAATCATGTTTAGAGTCAATCATATTAACAATTGTACCCCCCACATTAACTTGATTTGATAGTAATGTTTCCATTGAATTAGTAATCATTTTACGGGTAACTTTTTCCATACCTATCGATAACAAGACGGTATCAACTTTATTCGCAATAGTAACCGTATCAGCACCAATACCCAAAGGCGGAGTGTCAATTAACACATAATCATAATCATCACGCCATTGATTAATTAATTGTTCAAATTTAACGGAATCTAACAATGCTACGGGATTCGGTGGTGTGGGACCTGATGTTAATATATCTAACTTTTCTAATTTGCCTTTTTCAATCATTTCTACATAACTTTGATTACTAGAAATTACTGAGGATAAACCAGTTTCATTGGATTTATTGGTCAATTTATGTATAGTCGGTTTACGCATATCCCCATCTACAATTAGCACATTAAAACCTAACTCTGCTAAAACTAAACCCAAATTATAAGTAATGGTACTTTTCCCTTCACTGGGACGAGAAGAGCTAATAGCTAATACTTTTCCTGCATTATTGCCAGTCATAAGATAACGTAAATTAATGGCTAATCCTCTAATCGCTTCGGTAAAAGAAGAATCTTTATAGTAATAGCTATTTCCTTTTAACGGAGTAACTTCTTCTTGATCATGTAATTGAACAAAAGGTTGACCTACCGTAGGAATTAAGCCTAGTAATGGTACTCTTGTTAACTCTTTGATTTCTTCTACTCGTTTAACTCTTTGATCTAATAAATCTAAAATTAAAGCTGTGGCGATCGCCGTCAAAAAACCAGCTACTAAAGCAACTGTAACACTTCGACGCACATTGGGAGAAATAGGTGAGCCTGGTAAAGGGGCTGGCTGTAAGACTTGCCAAGGTGTAGCTTCTTGAGCTTGAGACATTTTGAAATCACGAACTTTACTTAGTAAAAATTGAAAAGTAGATTCTTTCATGGCTTGTTGACGTTTTAATTCTTGAAAAACTTCTTGTAATTCAGGCGCTTGTTTAACCTTATCAGAAGCTTTTTGTAACGCATTATTTAATCCTTTAAGTTGAGATTCAAGATTTCTAACATTACGCTGTTGATCAATAAGTTTAATTGCTAAATCTCTTTGGGTACTGGTCATGGATTCAACACCATCAATACCATTGGGTAAATCAACCCCTGATAATACTTCACTTTTACGATCTTTTCTTAATTTTTCAATAGTTTCTTGTTGTAATTTAGCAGTCGTAATACTAGGGAAAACTTCATTATATTTAGTTTCTTCGAGATTAATTTTAATATCATTTTCATCTCCTAAACTTTCTAAACGGCGATAAAGTCCATCATCACTAATTACAATATCAGCCATATTAATTTCTTTAGTATAACCAGTTTCTCGCAATTGTCTTTCTCGATCTGCTTTATCTTCTTTTGCCAATTTCAACTGTAATTGTAGGCGAGCGATTTCACTTTTAATACCTTCTTTTGTACTATAACTTGTACCAGCAAAAGCATCTGCATTTAGTATTTCGTAACGCTCTTGAAATTTTTTAATGGCTGTATTAATCTCATCTAATTCTCTTTGGGTTTTCGGTAATTGATACTCTATAAACTCTAAACCCTTATCTGTTTTACTTCTTTGTCTTTCAATACTATATTCTTCGTAAATTTGAGCCATCTCATCTAAAACTCTTTTTGTTCTTTCTGGTTCAACATGAGTATAAGTTATACTAATAACATCGGGGACTGGTGTGGTAGCAATACTTAAAGCACCATTCAATTCTGCAACCGATATATTAGGTATGTCATTTTTTAATCTTTCTACCGCTTTTGTCAAAACAGGAAAACTTTTTAAATATTCTATTTCAGTGTTAATATTTCGATAAGAAAAATAATCATAACCAACGGCTGAACCTTCCTGAGTATTAACCAACATTTTCATGGTTGACTGATAAATAGGTTTTTCTTTTAAGTTAGAGAAAGTCAACCACACAAAAACTGTTATAGCTACTACTAAACTTGGCTTCCATTTTCGTTTTAAATTAGATAATAATGCAGAAATTGATAATTCGCTTTCATTAAGATTATTAACTGGTAATTGATTAGGATTAGGATTCAACAATTGATTATTATTCATAGAGTTTTACTAATTATTTTTGAGATAATTAAATTATATTTTAATGAGATATATTAAATTAAAAAATTTTAATTATTAGAGAATATTTTTAAATATTGTTTACTAATAATATCTAGGGTAAAATGAGATTTTAAATATTCACGTCCCCTTTGCCCCATTTTAACTGATAAATCTGGATTTGATGATAGTGATTCAATAAAATTTGCTAATTTTTCTGCTTCATTATAATTAAAAGTTTGACCACATTGAGAATTTTTGATTAATTCTTTTAAGTAAGAGTGAGATTCACAAATAATGACAACAGGTTTGGCGGCTGCTAAGATTCCATAAAGTTTACTGGGGGCTATTATTCCTTCTAAATTTTCGGCCACTGTTACTAATCCTAAATCACAACTGGTTAAAGAATAAGGTAATACTTCTTTATCTTGAAAGGGTAGAAATAAACAATTATTTAAGTTATTTTTTATTACTTTTTCTTGACAAGTAGGCAATTTTGCACCTGCACCGATAAATACAAATTTAATGGGTTTGCCTTTTAAAAGTTTAGCCGCTTCTAAAATAATATCTAATTCATGGCATCTGCCAAAATTACCTGAATATAAAACCACAAATTCTTTAACTAGATCATATTTTTGGGCAAACCAATTTTCTGGTTTTGGGATTGGTTTAATGGTGTCAGGATTTCCCCAATTGGGAATAACTACTATTTTAGAATTTAATTCTGGGTATTTTGCTAAAATTCGATCTTTCATGGTGTCACTAATAACGATAATTTTTTGGGCGTTATTCCATACGAGATAGTTTATTTTATTCCAAAATTTGATCAGTAAGTGTTTTTCTGGCAAGACTTTCAAGGCTACAACAACATCTGGATATAAATCATATACTAAACAAATATAAGGTAATTTCCAAAATAATTTGCCCATATAACCAACTATGGGTAAAAAGGGAGGCGCACTAGTTATTAGTAGTAAGTTACTTTCAGAGGAGTTACGAATAATGTGGACTATCGAACGCAAAAAAAAGAAAATACCGTTAATTGCTTTTCCTCTAATTCGTTGAGGTACAATTTTTGATGATCTTGATCTTCTGATTGTTAAAGGATATATTTCTTCTTTGGCGGGTGCTAGGGATTTAGTAAAAGCGTAACCTGGTTGCCCTGTAAAAATATTTACCTCTAGTCCATTTTCTCCTAATTTCTGAGCTAATTCTTGAATTAATTGCCCTGTGGCAGCATAATCTGGAGGATAGTAGTTAGTAATGATCAGAAGTTTTATTTTTTCTAAGTTATCTTCTTCTGTTGCCGTATTTTTATTTTCTTTTTTCAATTTTTTGTTTAATGTAAATACCATTATTTTTTATTTAAATTAAAACTTTAATCTTCTTGATATGATTTATAATTCTTCAACTATTGTTAGGAATTATCCTGTTTAGTCTTGATCAATTATCTATTGATATTTGTGATTTTTTTTCTAAACATTAATTAATTATTTATTTATAATTTGCTCTGGTATCTGCTACTGCTAATATAAAACTAATTATGGTTAAGGGAATGCTTGATATTAAGATTAATGTGGTTGTAGTTTGACCAAATTCTGGATTGCCTGAGGTTAATTCAAATATTGAACCTACTGTGGCAATCGCCATAATACAAGATACTAATAATAAGATACCGCTTTTGATTGTCATCATAATTTGTTACTTCTGATTTTTATTGTTTCCATTAATTCTCAAAACTTAACATTAGTTTACAATAATGTCTATATTTATGGTAAAAAAGTTACTTTATCACCATAAAACAGAGTTTAATTCTTAGATTTGGTAAATAATTTGAAGTAGTTAAAAACCATAAATTCTTTGATGGGAAATGCGATATAAGTGATGGGATTAATGGTTACAATTATGTTTCTAAAATCTCTAATTGCTAGGTTAATTATTTGTTTTGCTACCCATTCGGCAGACATGATTCCTATAGGGTTCAAATTGCTTTTAAAGGGGCCTAAAATTAGTTTTCTAATAACACAGTTGGCATCTACTTTTTTTAAGGTAACTAAGTCTCCTAAGGTTCTTTTTGTTAATTCATAAAGAGGACTAAAAGTGGGGTTAACTTCTGCCTCTGAAGTGTTAATCCAAATTTCTTTTTTAACGATGTCTTCATTAGTGCGAATGGTTTTTAAAAACAATTCCATCAATTTTAAACTAGAAAAGGTATTGATATTGTAAGAATCAGAAATTGATTTTTCATCTCTTTGTTGATGAACATTAATACCATGATTAATAATTAAAATATCTATTTTTTCTAAAATATTAATTAATTCTTCTTCTTTTCCTACTGTCCAATTAATAGTTTTTATGGGTAAATTTTCTTGGTTTATATTAATAGATAAATCTTCATTTTTTGAAGTTAAACCTGTTACTTTTGCCCCTTTTAAATAGAGTTGTTTTAAAAGTTCTTTTCCTAAAGTTCCACTAGCACCTGTAATGGCAATTTTTTTGCCTTTTAATGATAAAGCTGTACCCATAATTTTATCTACAAAAGTAAAAGTTCCACAAAAATAAGCGTTTTGATTATCGAAATGATGTCGCCAATGATAAGGACGATTTACGAACCAATTTGCTGGTAAACTGGTAAAATTACCCGGTCGATGGGTTACGTCTGTTATCTCATCAGCATAAGGGATGCCTAATCCTCTGGCGATCGCCCCTAAAGTAAAGGTTAGGGTGTAAAATGTGCCTAACCAAGCAATCCATTTGTAACTTGTTAGTAATTCAAAATTAAGTATCATTAAAGCAAAAGCAATACTAAAAGTTAACATAACTAAAGACTCGGGTACGTCATTATACCAATGTGCCTCTTTATAAATGGTTTCACTATTTACGGTTAAATCTGGTTTAAAAACTCGATGATGCCAAACGTGTAAACGATATAACGGTTGCCAAATATGGGCTAGAATATGATAAAAATCTCTTACTAATTCTACCCATAGAATACCGCCTAAGGCGATCAAAACAGCATTTATTTCTGAAGGACTAAACATTTTTTGTTATAAAATTTAATTTCAATAGAAAGTATCTTATTTTAGATTAATTTATCTCAATAAGTAAGCAAAAGTAGATTAAAGGAAAAATCTGCAAAGAAAAACAATTAAAGTTACAATAAAATTAAAGAAAAGTAAAACTGAATAAACTAAACTCGAGCTAATTATGTCAGAGAATTTGAGAAAAGATCAAGACAAAAAAAATATTGATAACATTACATCATTATGGCAGGAATGGTCAGATTTGGACACGGAAGAGGAAGAGTTTAGAAGTGAGTTTTTTCAGGGTTTATCGGGCAGAAGAAAAAAAGCAGCCTTTAGTCTTTTTTTTATTTCCTCTGTGACTATTGGTATTCATCTTGTTTCTTGGGGTAGTTTAATAGTTTTGGCGATCGCCATTGTGGTAACGTTACAAACAGCCAGATTAATGTTAGCTAAAGTCCAACCGAAAACAGAAATTTTATCAAATGACTTATTAGAATCAGCGCCCATAGTTTCCATCTTAGTAGCGGCCAAAAATGAAGAAGCCGTAATTGGTAAATTAGTCAAGATTTTATTTGAAGTAGATTATCCCTTACCAAAATATGAAGTATTTATAATTGATGATAGTAGTACGGATAATACTGGTATTATTTTAGATAAGTTAGCGACACAATATGAAAATCTTAGCATAATTCATCGAGAAAAAAATGCAACTGGAGGCAAATCGGGGGCATTAAATCAAATTTTGCCCCTTACTAAAGGGGAGATAATTGGAGTTTTTGATGCCGATGCAGTTATTTCACCCGATTTATTAAAGCAAATTATCCCTCTGTTTGATAAAAGTAATATAGGGGCAATACAAGTTAGAAAAGCAATCAGTAATGATTATGAAAACTTTTTAACTCAAGGGCAAACAGTTGAAATGGCTTTAGATGGCTATTTTCAACAACAACGTATTGCTTGTGGGGGTATTGGAGAATTAAGAGGTAATGGACAATTTGTAAGACGTACAGCTTTAGACAGTTGTGGGGGTTGGAATGAAGAAACCATTACTGATGATTTGGATTTGACTATTCGTTTACATTTAGATGGCTGGGATATTGATTTATTATCTCATCCAGTGGTAGAAGAAGAAGGGGTTACTAATACCATTTCTTTATGGCATCAACGGAATCGTTGGGGCGAAGGGGGTTATCAACGTTATTTAGATTATTGGCGTTTTTTAATTGGCGATCGTTTAAATTGGCAGAAAAAATTTGATTTATTATTCTTTTTCTTTATCCAATATATTCTACCCACAGCAGCAATTCCTGACATGATTATGAGTATTGCTAGAAATCGTTTTCCTTTAATTGCACCTCTAACAAGTCTAACTTTAACTTTAGCCTTTTGGGGAATGTTTACAGGTTTACGCCGCAGTAAAATTAAGGAAAAAATAACCATTAATCAATATATAACCATGTTTTGGCAAAGTCTTTCTTGTATGGTATATATGATTCACTGGTTTATTGTTATTCCTTGTGTCACTTTAAGAATGTCTATTCGCCCTAAACGTTTAAAATGGGTTAAAACTATTCATGGCCAATCTTCTGATGATAATTTAGGATTAGAAATAAGTAACGGGTAATAAATATGTAATAGGGAATAAGTAATCGGTAAAATCAAGATAATATCAGTTAAATAATGTAGTTTGAGATATAGTATGTTTAATCGTAATTTGCTATAAAAAACTAATTAAAATTATGTTTACTTTGTTTTTTCTTTGAACTTAGTTTTTCGATTAAACAATGTAACATTCTGCCAATTTCTTCACATTTGCTTAATACGTTTTTTGACGTTTTAAAGTAATTTTATCTTATCTTTTAACCTTCTTTTTTTGATTAACCTAACCCCTAATACCTAATATCAAGTTCGCTTAAATAGTTACAATAAAATCACTGTAAATTATCTATGGAGACAGATTTTTATTTATAAGTCATCATCCGAACTTGATATAACACCGAAAACCTCATCTGTGCGTAACATCAGTTATTTAAGTAATTTACCGATTGTGTTCAACTTAATTTTCTATTTTTTATGTTTTTATTGGTCAATCTTTTGCTATATTTTTGAGAGTAATATAATAAATTAAGTAAAATAAAATTATGGGTTTATTTGATCAAATTTTAAGTGCGGTGAACGATTCTTCCACTCAAGGAAGTCCCAACCAAATCTCAGACATTCTTAATACAGTAAACGGTTTAGCTAGTGACAATCGCATCGATCCGGCCGCCTTACCTTTAGCTATGTCTGTGATTGGCAAATATCTTCGTCCCAATTTACAAGAAAAACGATTGACTGAAGGAGATTCACCGTTGGAAAATCTTGTTGATCAATTTGGAGGCACAGAAGCTAATAGTGAATTATTGACTAGTGTATTTTCATCTCCTGAAATTCAAAACATTATTCAAGAAGTACAAAATAAAACAGGAATGAATATTGAGACTATTGAAAGTCTTTTACCTAGTTTATTGCCTTTAGTCCTTGGTTTTTTCAAAACTGGTGCTAGTAATTCTGGTAATTCACTGTTAAGTAGTTTTTTAGATTCTGATGGTGATGGTGATGTGGATATTGCAGATGCAATGAAAATGGCAAGTAAATATTTTACTTAAATCTATTTTTCAAATTTGATTTAATACTTTTTCAGTCATCACAAATATTAATTTTATTCAAAATATTACTATTAAAATCACTCATGTTTAAAAAAGTTTTTGGAAAATTTAGTTTATTTTTAGGCTTGGTGGTTGGTGTTAATTTTAGTTATTTCCCCCCTGTTTTAGCTCAAGAATTTTATCCTTCTTGGGATGTTATAGAGATTAATCCTGGTGCTTATAGTAACAATCTTTTAGCTAATCAAATTTTTATTAAGGCTTTATCTTCTTACTTTTATGGTGATCTTGATGCGGCTTTTTCTGGTTTTGAACAGGCTTTAGTTTATGATAATAATATTATTGAGGCTCATTATTTACTGGGAAATATTTTTTTACAACAAAATCAACCTGATTTGGCGATCGCCAAATATGAAAAAGCGATTAGTATCAATCCTTTAGCTTTAGAAGTTTATAATAATTTAGGTACAGCTTTGGCTGATCAAGGTAAATCTGAAGAGGCGATCGCCATCTATGAAAAAGCCCTAGAAATCGATCCTAATTTTTCTTTTGCCAATTATAATTTGGGTGTAGCTTTAGTTCAATTAAAAGATTACAAAAAAGGCTTATTTTATTTACAAAAAGGGAAAAATTTGTTTACGAAATTAGGTAAATACGACCAAGCAGAAAAAGCAGAAAGATATATTAATTGTGGTGTTTTACCTCTTTTTTCTGCTAAAAATGCTCAAAGACATCCTATTTGTACTTTATAAAAATTGTCATTAGTAATAATATAACGATATAGTGAAATTTGCTTAATTCTTATAGCTTGGGTTGAAAAATAAAACCTGTACAAAACCTTTATTAGTATTAGGTTTAACCATTACTAATGAAAACTAGGAAAAGATACTTTTTGAATCCTTTGCAGTATAGATAATTTATTTGGTGCATAGTTCGCCTTTATTTAGAAAGGCGATTTTCTTATGGCTGGTTTGATCGAAAATGGCTATAATTTGTTTCAATTATCAGTGACTTTCTTCTGTTTCCATAACCACCATTTTAAGAGTAAGAATTTGCCAAGGATTAACTATTTTTTGTGATTCATGTTGATAATTTTCTAAACAATTTACCTCCTCTTTTATGGTTAAATTTAAGTTATTTTCTATTTTTAATTCTGCTTTTTCTCCGTGACATTCATAACAGCGTAAAATGATTTCATTTTGATTATTTTCTGCAAATTTAAAAGCCATTAAAATTAAATTATCTGCCCCTAAATCTAACAGTTTTCCTTCCGATGGTAATATTTTTTGTAAGTTCAAATTATCATCTTTATCTTCTTTAAAAATCCATTGTAAAAGCATATTTAATTCATAACCTTTTTGCACTGTTTTAGCCGATCGCCAAGAGGAATTATGAGGATATATGGCATAATTAAACTCATGTAAACCTCTATCAGCG
>CAZWLZ010000039.1:0-16267 GCA_964634505.1 uncultured bacterium
ATTCATGAATTACCCCTACAGCTGGTTCTCTGGCGTAAGTCCTATTAAAATAGACTTGTTCTAAAATAGTAATGATGAGGTTAATCAAATTTAATTCTTCTAGTATCGATAAGAGAATGACTATCATAGATGGTTATGAAGTGACAAAATATATAAAATCTTAATTAAATAAAATTTGATCTCTAAATTAAATAATTTAATAATTGCCCGCAGAAATGGCATATTATTTTATTAATATCAACCTTTTGTTGTAATTTGTTACAAATAAATATGTTTAATTATTTGTTAACAGTTGAAAGTTATTTTTCCTTAGGGTTGAGAATAGGATTGAGTTTAATAAGATTAAGGAATAAACTTTGATGGGAGTTGATTAATAATGGTTTTAACAATAGATAAATTAGAACATCTTAAGACTATGGTGGATTTTGTTAAGTCTAAAGATATGGAATCTGAACAGTGTTTAATAATTAATAATGTTAGCTGGAATGAGTATGAGGATTTCTTGGAATTTCTTGGAGATTGTGCAGGAGTTAGAGTTCAATATTGGGATAAAAATTTAGTCATTATGTCACCTAGTTATCGTCATGAATTTGATAAAAAAATAATTGGAATACTTTTAGAAACTTATTTTTTTGCAAAGAAAATAAGATTTTATCCTTTTGGTTCAACTACTTTTAAAAATCAAATTATCAAAAAAGGAATCGAACCAGATCAATGTTATTGTCTTCATACTAATAAAGATATTCCCGATTTAGCTATTGAAGTCATTGTTACTAGCGGTGGTATCGATTCTTTAGCAATTTATCAAGGTTTAGGTGTGAGAGAAGTTTGGTTTTGGGAAAAGGAACAATTGAGTATTTATGTTTTAGAAAATGAAATATATACTCAAGTTAAACAAAGCATTTTGTTACCTGATTTAGATTTAGATTTATTTGCTCTTTATATTGGTGATGATGAACCTTTTGATGCTGTATTAGAATTTAAGCAGAAAATTGAGGTAGTTTGACAACATTAAAAATGAATCTTGATTAGTAGGTTGGGTTAAACTAAATTCAAATCAAATCATCTTCAGGAATACTCATAGCATCTAACCAACCCGATATCGCCTCTTTGAGCATTTCTGTGATTTCTTCAATAGTTTCACCTTAAGTATAACATCCTTGAAAAATTGGCACTTCCGCCCAATAACTGCCTTCTTCTGCTTCATGTATTATTGCTTGAATTTTCATAATCTTTAATCCTTAACTGATTATTTCAATTGTACCCAATTCAGTATCTCACCTAAAAGAAAAAGCCACTTCTGGTTTTACGTGAGGAAGTTAGAAGTTGTAAATAAAATTAAAGTAAATGTTCACCCCGAAATTATAGCAAACATTCAAATTATTGATCCTTTTCATTAATATAATTGGCGATCGTACTACTATTTTGTTTATTGATTATTATCAAATTAGTTTAAGATTTTTTTATATATCTATCTACTCCATTAATAACACCTTCAGTAATTGTATGACTTATAATCTCGGATGCGAAGCACAATGAGGTAAGAGCAATTAGAGTCTTTTGTTCTTTAGTCTCACATGAGTTCAGCAAAGCAGAACTCATTTCTATCTTTCTTTCAACTGATTTTTCAGTTTCCTTCATTATAGGAGGTCCTAATTGCTCAATAACAACCTTTACGGCAGTAGTAAGAATAGTAGTAGTAATTGGTTCAACCATGATATAAATCCCCCTTTTTAATTAACTTTAAGCATTTCAGTTATAGTTTAAATTGTCAATTTTTTTTATGGGAAGTATGTTAATTTCTTAACAATTCTTAATTTTGTTTATTATTATCCCCAAAATTATAGCAAAAATTAAAATTATTCCTCCTTTTGATTAAGATAAATGGCGATCGCCATTATGAGATAAAAATATGGTGAAACGATGTAAAATAAAAATAATTAAATCATTATTTAATAGTTTTAATTATGGCAGAAGATCAAGAATTAAATAAAAGTTTTGATCGAGTTTATGAACAAATTGATCATCTTGAGGATAAAGTAGATCGCCTTCAGTCAGAGTTTGAGAAATTTGGTAATGAGATTGATCAAAAATTAGATACTATCTTAAGGCATATTACTGGTATGAATTAGAAATTGGGGATAGTAAAATGGCACTTGGCGATCGCCAAAGCATAAAAAACAAGGAGTTTTAACCCCTTGTTAAGAAAGTAAAATTAAGTACTTTTTATTTATTATTTAAAGCCTTAATTGTGCCTGAAATTCCAGCACCACATTGAACGCCTTCGTATCCTAAAGAAAATAAAGTTGCTTCTAAAGAGGCGATGGCCGTTAGAATATCCCGATCGCCAACAAAACCTAAATGACCAATACGGAAAATTTTACCACTAAGATCATCTTGGCCTCCAGCTAAAGCAATATCAAAATCTTTACTCATTTTCGAGCGAATTGCCTCAGCATCAACACCAATAGGAGCAACTGCTGTAATAGCATAACTAGCACAATCATCGGCAGCGAATAAATCTAAACCAAGCCCTTTAATACCAGCACGAGTGGCCTTAGTTAAACGAATATGACGAGCAAAAATACTTTCTAAACCTTCTTCCTTCATCATTTGTAAAGAAGCCTCTAAACCATACATTAAATTGACAGGAGGGGTAAAAGGGGAACTATTTTTACTATTAGCTTTTTTATAGGCAGCTAAATCTAAATAAAATTTAGGTAAAGTAGCTGTTTTATAAGCAGCCCAAGCTTTTTCACTAACAGAAACAAAACCCAAACCGGGGGGAATCATATAACCTTTTTGTGAGCCTGAAGCCACCACATCTAAACCCCATTGATCAACAGGCACATTAACTGCCCCCAAACTGGTAACAGCATCAACTATAATTAACGCTTCACCATGAGCTTTAACATATTTATTAATAGTTTCTAAATCATTTAAAACCCCTGTAGAAGTTTCGGAATGAGTAATAATGACAGCTTTAATTTTTTTATCGGTATCTGCTTCTAATTTGGTTTTAAAATCGTCTGGATTGAGAGGTTTACCCCATTCAGCTGTAATTTCTTCTACATCTAAACCAAAAGTTCTACTAATAATGCCCCAACGCTCACCAAATTTACCATTATTACCCACTAAAACCCGATCGTCTGGGCTTAGAAAATTAATAATACCAGCTTCCATCGCACCCGTACCAGATGTACATAAAGTAAGGACATCATTTTTAGTTTGGTGTAACCATTGTAGGCTTTCATTAATTGAAGCGATAATTTTACTAAAATCACCACTACGATGACCGATAGGGTGTTTTGCCATAGCTAATAATACTCTTTCAGGCACGGGTGTAGGGCCTGGAATCATCAACATTTTTTTGTCTTGCATAGTCTTCTTTTTTTAATCCTTTTCGTTTATGACATTTTCAAGTTATCAGTTTTTGCTGATAGAAGCACAAAATTTTTACCTCAGCAGAAAAATCTATTTTGTTTTTTCATTTTACAACTTTTTTGAGTTTCTCTCAATTATTTACTGATATAAAGCATTCGCCCCCTTAATCCCCCAATTTTGGGGGCATTAATTATTAAACTTCCCAAAAATTGGGGTAGGTGACATAAATTACCAATTTCCCCCAAAATTGGGGGCTAGGGGGCATTAATTTTCAGGATCAAACCATCGATCATCTGATTTAATTAAATTGATTAACTCCTTAACGCCCTCTGATTCAGGTACTTTTTTAATTTCTTCACGGCCACGATACAAAGAAATATAACCAGGTTGTTTACCAACGTAACCATAATCAGCATCAGCCATCTCCCCTGGCCCATTTACGATACAACCCATTACCGCTATATCTAAACCAGTCAAGTGTTTTGTTGCTTCTCTGACTTGATGCAAAACCTCTTCTAAATTGAATAAAGTACGCCCACAAGATGGACAAGCTACATACTCTACCATCGTTTTACGCAATCCTAAAGCCTGTAATATGCTATAACAAACAGGAATTTCTTTTTCAGGTGCTTCCGTAAGAGATACTCTAATCGTATCGCCAATACCTTCAGCTAAAAGCGTTCCAATTCCTGCCGTTGATTTGATTCTGCCATATTCTCCATCACCAGCTTCTGTAACCCCTAAATGTAAAGGATAATCCATGCCCAAATCATCCATGCGTTTTACCATCAGGCGATAAGCTGC
This sequence comes from uncultured bacterium, assembly GCA_964634505.1. Lineage (GTDB taxonomy): Bacteria > Cyanobacteriota > Cyanobacteriia > Cyanobacteriales > Cyanobacteriaceae > CAZWLZ01. The sequence goes on from CAZWLZ010000039.1 coordinate 4,189, forward strand.
CAACATTACAGGCACACGAGAAGCCTTCAATGATATGATTAAATTACGAAAATCTAAAGACTCGCAAATGGTGATAAATTCGATAGCAGATTCAACCATTCCTTCCGGTGTATCCCCATAAGTAAAGAGCATTCTTTCGGCTAAAGAGCCGTGATTTACCCCAATACGCATAGCTTTTCCTTGATCTCTTAAGGATATAACTAAAGGTTCGAGAGTTTCTTTAATTTTTGAGCCAATTTCTGCAAATTCTGTGGCTGAGTATTCTTGGCGATCGCCTTTTGGTTTTTCAAAAACATATAAACCGGGGTTGATTCTTACTTTATCTACATATTTGGCTACTTCTAGGGCTATTTTCATGCCGTTATGATGTACATCAGCAACTAAAGGCACAGCTTGATAAGTAGTCATTAATTTCTCTTTAATGTCAGCTAAAGCTTTAGCATGAGCTAAACTAGGCACTGTTACCCTAACTATTTCGCAACCAATTTCATGTAATCGACGAATAGCAGCAACGGATTCATCAATATTAAGGGTATCTTCATTAATCATTGATTGTACAGCTACAGGGTGATTACTTCCAATCATTACGTTTCCGACATTGACAGAGCGAGTTTTTCTTCTATGAATAGTGGTATCAAATAAATTTTGATTATCTAAAGAAGGTTTAGTTAAGGTTTGCATCGTCTTATTAATTATAAATAATAATTTAATTAATGTTCAATTGTTGTTTAGTTGTTTTTTTTCATTTTAGCTGAATTTGGCAAAGAAAACCTCACTAGATAGCCAATCCTAATATAGTCAATACCATTTTTAGTGGGGTTAGTGACAATATTAAGCTTTCCCTATGTCTAGTTTAATGCCAAGACGATCCAATGTGTGTTTGGGGCTAAAAATTATCTTAAAGCTAATTTTTCTTGAATTGCTAATTTGAATAGAGATTTTAGTAGTAAAAAAGAAAAGAAACCCGTTAAAGCAAATAAGGCGATCGCCAATTTACTATAAACTGTAACCATAACGAAAATAGCCGATAATAAAGAAAATCCTGTTAAACAAGCATAAATTAAACTTTTGAGAGCCAAATAAATTATTTTTAACGTTTTTTCACTTTCTAATGCCCTAATTTTAACTTGTAACTCTCCTTGATCTAAACGGGATTCAAAATTTTTAAAATCCATTTCTAAACGACTTGGTTTTTTTAATTGATGGGTAATAAAATCTTTGGTTTGATTGGCAATCATCATCATCAAATTTCCTTTATTTTGCGATAAAGTCATACTTTGAATAAAGGGTTGACTGGCTAATAAAAAATTATATTGGGGATTTAACCCTCTGGCAATGCCATCAAGAGTGGTTAAAGATTTCACAATAAAAGTCATTTGGGGCGGTAAACGAAAGGGTTGCTGTTCAAACATCATAGCGATTTCTGTACTAATTTCTTGAAAAGCCGTAAAATCTACTGGTTTTTCTCTAAACTTTTCTAACAAAAAATTAATTAATCTTCTAACGGGAGTCATATCAGGCACTGGTTCGATTAATCCCATGTAAATCAACTTTTCTAAAACTGAATCTGTATCTTTTCGTAATACCGCAAAAAAAGTTTCCATCATCTGATCTTTAGCAAGTCCTTTAATTTCAGACATTGTCCCAAAGTCATAAAAAATTATGTCGCCTGTAGGACTTACTGCCATATTACCAGGGTGAGGATCAGATTGAAAAAATCCATCTTCTAATAATTGTTTTAAATAAGCACAAATCCCTAATTGAATAATTCTTTCCGTATTGATACCATTCTCGATTAAGGTTTGGCGATCATTAATTTTGATCCCCGGTAAATATTCTAAAGTCAAAACTTTTTTTGTAGTATATTCCCAATATACTTGAGGTACAATCACATGATTATAATTAGTAAAATTTTTCTGAAAACGTTCAGCATTTTGTCCTTCTTGAAGATAATCAATTTCTTGAAATAATAAAGCAAAAAATTCCTGATAAATTAACTCTAATTTGTACTTTTTGAAATTAGGTAAAAAACGATCGCCAAAACGAATTAAACGATGTAAAACCTGAAAATCAAGGTTAAATAAATGTTCTAATCCCCGCCGTTGTACTTTGATTACAATAGCCTCTCCAGTAGTTAAAATACCCCGATGGACTTGTCCTAAACTAGCCGAGGCGATGGGTACAGTTTCAAAGTCGGTAAATAAATCTCCAATGGATTTGCCTAACTCCTCCTCAATAATGGCGATCGCGTCTTCCGATAAAAAAGGAGGAACACGATCTTGCAAGGTAACAAACTCATCCACATATTCTACGGGAATAAGGTCTGGACGAGTAGAAAGTGCTTGACCAATTTTAATAAAAGTAGGACCTAAATTAACTAACTTTGCCACCAACCAACGAGCACGACGACACCTTTTTTGAGCAGAATTTTGCCCTAATAAAAAATCATAAGCCAAATAACAAGCAAACTGTAAAGTAACTAGAGAAATATCCCATTGTCGTTGAAAAGGAGAATAATTAGTATTTTCCCAAGATAAATGTTTTTGTATTGGCTTCATTAAAACTACAAATATAAATCAATTTAATAGGTATTAGGTAATGGTAATGGGTAATGGGTAATGAGTAATAGGTGAAGAAAAAAGAATAAAAATTGAGTTATGTCTGAAAAATATTAATCATATAACAAAAAATATCTAAAAATATCTAACTTAATACCTAAAACTTAAATAAAACTTTCTTCTTTAACCTAACACCTAATACCCAATACCTAAAACTTTCTTACTTAACACCAATTTGTTGAGGAAAACTAATAGTAAAAGTAGTTAAAAAATGGGTAGAATTAGACACATTAGAAACCGTAATATTACCTTGTAAATTTTCAACTAAAGACTTAACCAAAGCAAGACCTAAACCAGTGCCAGTATTACTTATTTGTGCATCATTTTTATTTTGATAAAAAGTTGTAAAAATTTTTTTTTGTTGATTTTTAGGAATTTCATCACCCACATTTATAACCTCAAAAATATTAAATTTATCATCGAAATAACACTTAAAAATAACATCATTTTCAGCGTAAGAAAACTTACCCGCATTCTTTAATAATTCCCTAAAAATTAATTGAAAACTATTCAAATCGGTATTAATAAAATCTAATTTATTATCAACTATTAAATTAAGTTTCTTATGACTCCATTCTTCATAAAATTCATCACGAAATTTTTGCAAAATATTAATTAAATCGAATTTTTGAGTATTTATTTCAAAATTTTTAGATTCTATTTTTTGAAGATTTAGTAAATTATTCACTAAATTAATTTCTTTTTCACACTCACTTTCCAATATATCTAAATAAAGCTGATTTTGAGGAGAATCACCCATCAGTTTTAACATCTTAATCCCCATTTTCATTGTAGCTAAAGGATTTTTTAAGGCATCACTTAAATTGGCAATAAATTGATCTTTAACCTTATTTAAACGATTCAATTCAGCAATATGATAGTGCATTTTTGCTGATAATTTTGCTTGTACGTCTAAACTCATTTTTAACTGAGCAGTACGTTCATCAACTAAGGATTGAACCTTATTTAAAGTTTGTTGATGAATGATGTATAAACTAGAATAAAATGCTACATTTTTGGCTATTTCTATTTCACTTTTCTTCCATTTATATACATTTTTCTTATAAAATAATAAAAAACCAATAGTTATAGGTATATCTTCTTGATTATAAAAACTACCGATAAGGGGTAAAATTATTAAAGATTTAACTTCATTATTCTCTAAAGGAAAATAACTTTTTAAATCATTTTTTAAACCAATATTTTCTAATTCTTTTTCATTAGAAATACTAAGAATATTTGGTACTTTTTGTAAAGCATAAACAGTTAAAGGAGAGTCCAACAATTGATAAGAAAATATATGTTTATTTTTAATAATACCTTCTGCTTTTGTCCAATCAAAAAAGATTTCTACTTTAATATTTGGTATTTCTTGATGATCCTCTTTTATTGATATTGGATTAAGATATTTTAATCTTAAAATTAATCCCCTATCTACTTGTAAATTTTGGGCTGTTTCGGCCAAATTTAAAGAAATTATTGCATCCATATTAACTATAAATAATTTTATCGAGATTTGATTCTATTTTGCTTTGTTGTTAATACCATAAGTTATTAATCAAATTTCTTTAGATCAATAAATTATCTTCAAATAATTATTATTTATGTAATTAAATAATTTTGATTATAGGCTTTACCATAACTTTGAGAAAAAAGCAAGAGGTTTTAACCCTTTGTTTCCTAGTCTTTTGGTCGAAAAAAAAATATTCATTGCTTAATTAAATAAAATTTCATTGTACATTAGTTAACTTTTTATAACTACTAAAAAAATTAACACATTTTCAATTTTATTTTGATTATTTTAATGATAAAAAACTAATTGAATCTTAATAATTATCTTTATTCTTAATATTATTAATTACTAAATTCATGGCTAAAAATATTAAATTTTCATCGGTAATAATTTTTGTTTCTAAGGTGTCAAAATATAGCCTTAAATATTCTTTTAAAAGTAAACCATCTCCGCCAGTAAAAATGATTTTACTATTAGGAAATAACTTTAACCAATCATCAATAAAATTTTTAATTCCAGCTATTAAAGTTAAAATTATACCGCTTTTAATTGCGTCATTTGTATTAGTTGCCCAACGAGATATTGATTTATTATTAATAGTTATTTCTTGTAAATTTGCCGTATTTAAAGCTAAAGATTTTAATTGTAAATTAATACCTGGTAAAATTGCACCCCCTACTAACTCTTGATTCTGATTACCTCCTGTGAAAGTTAATGCTGTGCCACCATCAATTACTAAGCAAGGAAAACCATAAATTTGTCCTCCTCCAAATAAAGCTAAAATGCGATCTATTCCTAAAGTAGGATAAATATTTTTAAGAGGAATATTGTCTTTTTTTAATACTATACATTGTGGTATTTTTTTTAAAATTTTTGTTTGTGAAGGGACAACAGAAGCTACATATAAAGGTATTTTATATTGAAAAATAAGTCTATTTATTACAGTAAATTTTTCTAATTCTTCTATATTATTAATATGATTTGTCTGCCAAGTTTTTGTTAATTTATTTGCTTTAAAATAACCCCAATGTAAACGAGAATTTCCTATCATTAAGGTTAAAAATTTGTTTGCTTTTTTCAATCTATTTTACTGACACGAAGTAGATTAATTAATTATTTGATTTTGAGGAATCATTAGGATTATTCCCACACTTGCTATGTAATTATTTGTTAGTTATTTTTTTGTCTAGTTTAATTTGTAACTCTAGTTATATTTTCTGTCAATATATTTAACAAATTTCTCAATCATTCTTTACTTTAGAGAGGAATAATGATGCTTATGTTTTGAGCCAATTTACTGCTGGTCGCCATATTGATTGTTGAAAGCATTACTATGATATATCATTGAGGAAATCATGAAATCCCCACCCTATACCTGATGTCTCTTCCACAATTTTGACGCAACGTGCCTTAAAAATATCTTGTATTTCATACCTGACAATCCATTCGACTACTTTTTCATACATACTCTCCATGCTGTTATAAAAAGGCTCATCAATATCACCATACGCATTAGTAAAATTTACGCCCTGCTCTACATAGAAAAGCATGATATCGGCTACCCCAACTGGAGTATCACCAATTTTTTTGTAATCAGTAACCGCTTTTTTGGCAACCGAAAGTTTAGCTTTCCCTATACCTCCTGTTGGAAAGAACTGATTTTCAATAATTTTTTTATACTTCGCCCTAACTTCTGTTTCTTCTTGAGGAGAAAGTTTTATTTGGTAGTAATCCTTAACGGAATCAAATCTTTTGAAAAGCTCTGATATATCACTTATTAACTCTTCTTTAGAAGAATTTTTTAGATATTGCTTTAGAGCTGTAAGGTTAGGGCTATTCTGTGCCATCTTAGTTAACTACTATATTTCAAATTGTAAAGTTGCCTAACTTATAACTCTATCACAATTGCCGTTTAATACCATAGAACTAGGAATATTCCAGCACTTGCTATGTAATTATTTATTAGTTATTTTTTTCTAGTTTAATTTATAACTTTAGTTATATTTTCTGTCAATATCTTTAGCAAATTTTTCAATCATTCTTTACTTTAGAGAGGAATCATATTGATCATGTTGGGTTTCGATGCCTCAACCCAACCTACTGGCTACTGGCGATCGCACTATATATGCAAACTATAAAAATCTTATTTGGAATTTATTTAAAAATATATTATTGTGGCTGACTTGCTCGAAAACAACTGTAGAAGCTATACGACTGCCTATTATATTATTGAGTTCTGAAACCATGTGAGTTTCCAAGTCACTAATATGCTTAAGCATATGTACCAATTCGTTTCCAGCTTCCCAGAAGTCTTTCATAAGCTGTGCTTTAGAATCAGAAGCGGACATCATACGAAAAGGCTGTGTTCCAGAGTGAGCAGCCTCTACATTCCTCTTGCGGTTAACAATCTTGAGGTACTTAAATAAGCATTCTTCAAATTCGAGGCACAATCCGTAACGGTGAGCTAGTGAACCAAGCACAGAAATTTTATGGGGAGCTTTACCACCTTTGCAATAAAGACACTCGGCTGAAAGCAAAGCACCTATTGAAGCGTCTTCGTAATATTTCTTTGGTATTTGAGTGCAGTACAGGAGTTGCTTAATTGCGGCTTCACAGAATCTTGCTGTGCAAAGAACTTGCTCGTTGTATAACCGAATACGCTCAATTTCCGCCTCTATATCGCTAATAGGCTGTGTACTTGTTGCGAATTCATGTGTACCATTAATTACATGAGTGAGAATTCCTGCAATGACGGATGTGTTATAGCTATAAGGATTAGTCAAAGATATAGGAGATACAGTTTCTTCCAGCAGTGAAACTTGCCCTTTCATTAAAAGCCAGTTGTACAGTTCGGTAGCTAGTGGGTGAAAATTAATTCCTATAGGCTGTTCCCCAACCCATAGCATAGACTCTCTTCGAAATCCCCAGTGAAAGTGATAGGCAATATCAGACTTAGGGTGAAAGTTATTATGTTTTTTACCGGACATTTATATTACTAAAGAGGGAAATAAAAATTCTAATCATTGACAACAGACATTTCAACTATGATTAATCTTATTAAAAAATAGGCAGAATATCAAGCAACCTGACTGACAATTCTATCGCAATTGCGGTCTAATAGCATAGAACTAGGAATATTTTTATACTTGCTATTTAATTAATTTATTAGTGGTCTTTTATTTGTCACTACTGGCTACTGAAGATCGCCATAAAACCTATTGCCTAAATCTTTTTGCGTAACATTAGAATATAATTAGCTTAAGTTTTGCAAGAATTTTACTATTTTTTATGCAATGATCATAAAAATACTCTTTTTAATTGTCTATTATCGATAATCAAAATAAAATGCAATCAGACTCAACTTTAAATCAACTCAAAGCCTCTTTAACTGAAAGAAATTTACCTTCTAGTTATGGTGTTTATTTTAAAAATACTCTTGTGGCCCTTTGTCATGCCTTAGAAGATCACATTTTACAATATGATTATGATCAAGAAAAGTTTAAGCCTCTAGTTTTAGTTACTTTTCAAAGGGGTAAATGGTATTTGCAAGAAGCCGAACGTTATGAAGAATTAGCTAAATATTCCCGTCAAGTGGTAATTTGTGCCATGGCGGAAAGTGGTTTTGATACTCATAAAACCAGTCAATTAGAAAATGTTTCCTTAATTAATCTCGATCAAAATGATTCATTGGTTGAAGAATGGAATTTGATTATTTTAGCGCCTGATTATGCGGCAATGCTTTTATGCTGTGAGTTATCCCAAGAGGAATATCTTGCTGATAGTAAACCTTTAGTTGATAATGAACGGAAGTTTTACGGTTTATGGACTTTTGATCGAGTTTTAGTTGAAACAGCTACATCTATTATTGCTCAAAAAACTCGCCAGTATAATCCTATCTTGGCTGATCAAGTTACAAATATTCAACAAGAAATAAGCAAAACTCCTTCTTCTGGTATTGTTGATTTGACTAGCGTTGTTAATCGTATTGTTAATTATTTACAGTCTAGTCAACAAGAATTAATTACTGTTAATCGTCAAACTAAAGAATTTTGGGATTTAGAAGGGCAAGCATTAAAATTAAATCGCAATTTGACTGCCAATAAATTACAGGCTTTTTTGAGAATGGCACAAAAAGTTGACGAAAATGACCCTACTAATTCAGTTGCTTCTTTGCAAGTATCTGCTTTATCTGAAACTTTAGGGCAATTATTAGATTTACCTACTTTAAAATTAAGACGTTTACGATTGGCTGGTTTATTATTTAGGGTTGGTTTTGCCGAAGCACCTAAAGAAATTTTTAGTCATAATTTTCAAAATATTAATTCTCCTAGTTATAAATTTTGGCAAAATCGCTCTATTTTAGGGGCGAGACTTTTATCTTCTATGCCTGAATTACAACCCATTACTGATATAGTTTCACATCAATTAGAATATTGGGATGGTAGCGGCGCCCCAGATGGTTTAAAGGGCGAATCTATTGGGATTGAATCAAGAATTATTGGTTTAGTTTCTTATTTTCAAGAATTGACTAATGCTCGTGGCGATCGCCAAGCTTTTAGTTTAACAGAGGCTTTAGAAAAATGTCAAAGCTATAGTGGCACTAGGTTTGATCCTAATTTAATTGATTCTTTAAGCCATGTGATTCGTTTAACAGAAATGGGTTTTATGCAGTTGCCTCATAAACCAAGTCAATTACCTTCTGTTTGGTTGGAAGAATCTTGTTAAAAAGGTAATCGGTAATAAGTAATGGGTAATGGGAGAATAAGTTAATTATTTTAATTATAGCAATGCTCGAGACAATTAGGACATTCTATGATAAAATTCAAAAATGAAATCCTTACTTTGAATGGTTTATAAAATTTGGAGATGTCCTAAAAGTAATGACCACTGCTATATTTAATAAGTAAGATTTAATAAATTATTACCTCATCTCTTCTTCTATTCTCTATTCCCTATTCCCTATCTACGATTAATTGATCAAGATTAATATCAATATTCCCTACTATTAAAATAGTGGCTTTTCTGTGATTTTCATTAACATTAATTAATTGAATCTTTAAATAATTAGGGGGGTTATAAATTAATTTATCTGCCCATTCAATGGCAGTTATTCCAGGTGTAAATTCGATACCTTCCCAATAAATTTCTGGATAAATTTCATTAATTTCTGTTGGATTTAATCGATATAAATCAAAATGATATAAAGGTAAATTACCATTATCATATTCATTAATTAAGGTAAAAGTAGGGCTAATAATTACATCTTTAATTCCTAAGCCTTCTCCTATACCTTGCATTAAAGTTGTTTTACCTGCACCTAAATTACCTTCTAATAAAATAGTGGTATTTGGTAATAATAATTTGGCTAATTTTTTTCCTAAATTTTTAGTTTCATTAGCATTTTTTAAGAGAATTTCGATCATTTTAATTAATTAAATTCCTTCGGATTAAAATTAAAATCTATTAACAATAAATATTTTACTATTTCATAAGAAATAACAATAATTAAGAGAATTAAACTTATTAATAATGGATAAATATTTAATAACCATAAACTAATTAACATTAAGCCTAAGCTATCAATAATGAGCATTAAAATTTTATCTTGTTGATTTTTTTGTTTAACTTGTATTTCTTGATTTGTGTGTAATTCTATGGTTACTAAACTATTAAAATAAATTTGACTTAATAAGACAAAAATTGCTCCAATTCCTATGGAAAATGCGGCTAAATAAAAGCCAAATAATTCAATAATAATTGTAATAATTGTTAGTTTATAGAAATTAGTTAAATTTTCATTTTCAAGATATTTTTCCACAATTGAAAAGTTTTTTAAGTCAATTACGGCCATTCTTGCTTGATCAATACAAATAAAAAAAAAGCCTATTGCTATTAATTTACTAGACAAATTTTGATTAAAAATGATTTGATATAATAAGCCTAAACCTGCGATAAAAAAAAATAAAAAAATTGTTTTATTTACTGTCATTAATATTTTGATTATCTTGAATAATTGTATTGAAATTAATATTTTGTTGATTCATTTTTTCTATTAATCGAGGATATAAAAATAAAAAATAAAACCACCAAATTAAAATAATTATGGTAAAAAAAAGAGTAATAAAAATGTTAGTTAATAATAACCAACTAATTGTAATCGTTAAAAAACCAGTCAATATAATTGACCAGGGTTGACACCACCAAGGTTTATAATTCCAAATATTAAATGACATTATTTTATTGTTAATTAAATTATCAAAATTACCGAAAAAGTTTAAATTTTTGATCCCATTTGCTACTATACCATCTAAATAAAGCTCTACCTAAAAGTTTTGGATCATGTCTGACGTAGTTTGTTTCTGAATCTTCAATCATTACGTTAGCTAAGACGATTCTTCTTCCTAATTTTTTTACTTCTTCTCTATCTAAAAATACAGGATGAGACAACTCTTTAGCATATTTTTTTAAGGCTTCTGGTGATGGCGATCGCCCTTGAACTAAAACAGCATTAAATAATTTTTCACCACAAATACGATCAATTGCTTTAATATGATCAGCAACGGTATAACCGTCAGTTTCACCACATTGAGTCATAATATTACAAACGTATAATTTGGGTGCTATACTTTCACTGATGGCTTTTTTAATTTCAGGTACTAATAAATTAGGAATAACGCTAGTATATAGACTACCAGGGCCTAAAATAATATAATCAGCTTGATGAATTGCCTTAATGGCAGCGGGTAAAGCTGGAGGATTGGGGGGAGTACAACCAAAATCAATAATTTTGCCTTCTGCTTGAGGGATATTAGATTCTCCTTTGATAATTTGTCCATTATCCATTTTTGCCCAAAGATTAACATCAGTAAGAGTTGCAGGTAAAACTTTTCCTCTAATTGCTAATACTTTTGAACTAGCGGCGATCGCCTTTTCTAAATCACCAGTTAAAGAAGTCATAGCAGTTAAAAATAAATTACCGAAACTATGACCATTCAAGCCATCTCCAGATTGAAAACGATATTCAAACAACTCAGTTAATAACTTTTCCTCATCAGCCAAAGCACTAAGACAATTACGAATATCACCTGGAGGCAATACTCCAATTTCTCGGCGTAATCTACCCGAAGAACCGCCATCATCTGCTACTGTTACAATAGCGGTAATATTGCTACTATATAGCTTTAAACCTCGTAATAAAGTAGATAAACCTGTGCCGCCACCCAAAACAGTAATTTTTGCACCCCGATTGAGACGACGATAATCTAATAAAATATCAATTAATTCTTGATCATTTTCAGGTTGTAATACTTGTGTAATAGAATTAACAGTGCGAGTTTGACCCCAATAAACCAAATATAAACCAATAATGACAGCAATGGGGCCAGAAATATGATTGGGAATGATAGTAGAGATTTTTTCTAAAAATGCCCCCAAAAAATCAATAATTCGATAAATAGGAGTTAATTTAATCCAAATAGCTAACCCCAAACTGGCTATTAATACCCCAGAGGCACTAATAAGAAGCCAACGCTTAATTAAAATACCGGGAGATAACCATTTAAACCAAAGTTTAATTTTTTTAGGACGATTATTCATAAACTGGCTTAAATAAACTTAATCTATTATCTGAATAATATACCTAATGAGCAATTAATTTAAGGTAAATTCAAGATAAACTAAAAATGTTTTTTTTATTCGTCTAAAAGTCTTATTATTTTCTCCAATTGATTGAAAATTAATTCCTTAATGCAAACAGAGCTTTATTAAGTAGGATTAATAATGATTAACTACAATATCTTTATTTTTTATCAAATACTATGCTTGAATTATCACAAATCATTGAAAATCGATTATTTTTTAAAGGACGTAAATTTAACTTTGAAGTCAATAAATTAAAATTACCTAACGGGGTGGAAGGGGAATGGGAATGTATCCGTCATCCGGGAGG
>CAZWLZ010000040.1:0-16051 GCA_964634505.1 uncultured bacterium
ATTGGACAAGCCTGTGAATTTGACTATTCAGGCACTCAAGCCTGTAAAGCCTTAAGAGAAGAAGGTTATCAAGTAATCTTGGTAAACTCTAATCCCGCTACGATTATGACTGATCCAGAAACGGCTGATCGTACTTATATTGAGCCTATTACCCCAGAAATAGTTGCGAAAATTATTGAAAAAGAAAGACCAGACGCTTTATTACCAACTATGGGAGGTCAAACGGCTTTGAATACGGCCTTAGCTTTGGCTGAGAGCGGTATTTTAAATAAATACGGTGTAGAGTTAATTGGGGCAAAATTACCTGCGATTAAAATGGCAGAGGATCGAGACCTTTTTAAACAAGCTATGGAACGTATCGGAGTTCCTGTATGTCCTTCAGGTATTGCTACTAACTGGGAAGAGGCTAAAGCGGTAGCTGAGGAAATTGGTAGTTATCCTTTAATTATTCGTCCTTCTTTTACTATGGGTGGTACTGGAGGCGGTATTGCTTATAACCAAGAAGAATACGAAATTATGGTTAAATTTGGCATGGAACAATCTCCCAATTCTCAAGTTGTGGTGGAACAATCTTTGCTAGGTTGGAAGGAGTATGAATTAGAAGTTATGCGAGATATGGCGGATAATGTGGTTATTGTCTGTTCTATTGAAAATTTTGATCCTATGGGGGTACATACGGGAGATTCCATTACGGTTGCACCCGCTCAAACTTTAACTGATAAAGAGTATCAACGTTTAAGGGATTATTCTAAGGCGATTATTAGAGAGATTGGTGTTGAAACTGGAGGTTCAAATATTCAATTTTCTGTTAATCCTATTAATGGGGATGTGATTGTAATTGAGATGAATCCTCGTGTTTCTCGCTCTTCGGCTTTAGCTTCTAAAGCAACGGGTTTCCCGATCGCCAAATTTGCAGCTAAGTTAGCAGTGGGTTATAGTTTAGATGAAATTTCTAATGATATTACTAAAAAAACTCCCGCTTCTTTTGAACCTACTATCGATTATGTCGTAACTAAAATTCCTCGTTTTGCCTTTGAAAAATTCCCCGGTACTCAGCCCAATTTAACCACTCAAATGAAGTCTGTCGGGGAAGCAATGGCGATCGGTCGTACTTTTTGCGAATCTTTTCAAAAAGCCTTGAGATCTCTTGAAATAGGGCGTTATGGTTTTGGTTGTGACCAAAAAGAAACTCTACCGACTCTTTCTCATGTTAGTTCTTCTTTACGCAATCCCAGTCCAGATCGAGTTTTTAGTATCTATCATGCTTTTAAATTGGGGATGACTGTGGAGCAAATTCATGAATTAAGTAGTATTGATATTTGGTTTTTAGATAAGTTACAAAGTATCGTTGAAACTGAAAAATATCTTAAACGTACTCCTCTTCACGAAATTAGTAAAGAAGATATGTTGACCGTTAAACAACAAGGGTTTGGCGATCGCCAAATTGCTTTTGCCACCAATACCAATGAGGATCAAGTCCGAACTTATCGTAAATCTTTAGGAGTTTTACCAGTTTATAAATTAGTTGATACTTGTGCGGCGGAATTTGAAGCCTTAACCCCTTATTACTACTCAACTTACGAAGAAGGAGAAAATGAAGTTTTACCCAGTAATAAGCGAAAAGTAATGATTTTAGGCGGAGGCCCTAATCGCATTGGGCAAGGAATAGAATTTGATTATTGTTGTTGTCATGCTTCTTTTTCCTTACAAAAAGCTGGTTTTGAAACAATTATGGTTAATTCTAACCCTGAAACTGTATCTACCGATTATGATACTAGTGATCGCCTCTACTTTGAACCTCTTACCAAAGAAGATGTTTTAAATATTATTGAAGCCGAGCAACCCGAGGGAGTAATCGTTCAATTTGGCGGACAAACTCCTTTAAAATTAGCAATTCCCTTACAAAATTATCTCAATTCTCCAGAATGTCCTGTTAAAACTAAAATTTGGGGTACTTCTCCCGATTCCATTGATGCGGCAGAAGATCGAGAAAAATTTGAAGCAATTTTAAATAAACTTGAAATAAAACAACCCCCCAACGGTATTGCTCGAAGTTTTCAAGAATCCTTAACTATTGCTAATCGTGTTACTTATCCCGTAGTAGTACGCCCTTCTTATGTTTTAGGTGGTCGTGCGATGCAAATAGTTTATAATGATCAAGAATTAGAGCATTATATGACTTATGCTGTTAATGTTGAGCCTGATCACCCCATTTTAATTGATAAATTTTTAGAAAATGCCATCGAAGTTGATGTTGATGCTCTTTGTGATCACACTGGCAAAGTCGTTATTGGTGGTATTATGGAACATATTGAAGAAGCTGGTATTCATTCGGGAGATTCCGCTTGTTCATTACCTTACAACTCTTTATCTGATCAAGTTGTAACTACCATCCGTCAATGGACAGAAAAATTAGCCCAATCTTTAAATGTAATCGGTTTAATGAATATTCAATATGCTGTTAAAGAAGATGTGGTTTATATTTTAGAAGCTAATCCTCGGGCTTCTCGTACTGTGCCTTTTGTGTCTAAGGCCATCGGTAAACCTTTGGCAAAAATAGCCTCTTTAATTATGTCGGGTAAAACTTTGATTGAATTAGGATTTACAAAAGAAATTATCCCCAATCATGTGGCCGTAAAAGAGGCTGTATTACCTTTTAATAAGTTCCCCGGTAGTGATATTCGTTTAGGACCAGAAATGCGTTCTACGGGTGAAGTAATGGGGATTGATAGTAATTTTGGTAAAGCCTTTGCTAAAGCAGAATTAGGTGCTAGTGTGATCTTAGCTACCGAAGGAACTATATTTTTATCCATCAATAATCGAGATAAAATGCAAATTGTTCCCGTAGCCAAAGATTTAATTAACTTAGGATTTAAAGTTGTTGCCACCGAAGGTACACGCAAAACCTTGTTAGAAAATGGAGTTGAAAACGTAGAATTAGTGTTAAAAGTCCATGAAGGGCGACCTCATGTTATTGACTTAATTAAAAATGGTAAAATTCAATTTATCATTAATACTCCTACAGAAGGCGAAGAATCTCAAACTGACGGACAAACTATTCGCCGTACAGCCTTAGATTATAAATTGCCTATTATTACTACCATTGCAGGGGCAAAAGCAACTGTGGCAGCTTTAGAATCTTTAAAATCTGAACCTATTACAGTTAAAGCCTTACAAGACTATTTTTAATACCTAACTGTGGAACAGGCTTCTAGCCTGTAATCCTCTTCTTCAAAAAACAGGAATGATGTCTGTAATCTATCTTATTACGAAAAAAATAGGGAAGATCGGGGAATAATCCATTTTATTAAAAAAAAGAATAGGCAGAAGGCTTGAATAATCCATCTTATCAAAAAAGAAAGAACAGGCATCTGGCCTGTTCCACAGAATAAAGTTTTATTTCATTAAATTTAGATAAAAAATTTTCTTAATTAATAATCAAAAAAATCATTACATATTAGAAACATAGAAAGTTACGGCAACAACACCGCTTACCAAAAGTAAACCTAAAATTCCTAAAATAACGTAATTACGTTGTTGTGTTTTAGTTGGAGGTTCAGCTTGATAAACTTTAGGTTCGTTGGCAAAATTGTTAAGTCTTCCGCCTTCTTCCGTTGTATATGGCATAATTTATTACCTCTATGATATTAGTTTTAATAATTATAGATGATCTGTTGAACTTTTCTAAAGAATATTGAAATTTTTAGATAAGTTGATTGATCACAATATTGATATATTGCTAAGTTTTTATTCAGAAAAGATAGGCTAGAAAAGTTTTCTACGGGAATTTTTGTATAGTATCTTTTTTTATTTTATTGATGGCCAAATTTATGGATTATTTCGTTTAAACCTCTTGTTTTATATTCTAAGAATCTTGGCGATCGTTCTTACCTAAAAATAAAAGAATTTACTTAAGGTATAAGATTTGATTAATATCCTTAAGTTAGTTAATTACCATGGCGGCTAATAATTGAGAGGGTGAAACTTTAAAAGGTAATCGTTGTAAATCTGGACATTCTTCACAGATAAATTTGGCACAAAAACGCAATTTATCTAATGTAATATCTTTTAAATTTAATTCTTCTAAAGTACAAGGTAAGCCTATTTCTTGATAGAATTTGATTAATTGTTGTAAAGAAGAAGTAGCTAATTGATTATTTTGGATCATTTCTTCTAATCTTAATTGTACTAAAATCCCATAGGCTACTTTTTCACCGTGTAATTTGTGATGAGTTTGAGGTAATTGAGTTAAGCCGTTATGGATGGCATGGGCTGCCACTGTGCGACAATTTGCTCCTCCTAAACCCCCTATAACTCCTGCTAATAATACTGTTGCATCTACTACCGCTTCCCAGTCTTCACCTCCTAAATTATTTAAGGCGTTACTTGATTTTTGTAATAAAATATCTCTTAATATTCTTGCTTGTTGAACGGCTGCAATGGTTAAGGTGTCTTGAGAATTGCCACTACTTACGGAGGCTTCATACCATTTGGCGATCGCATCTCCAATTCCTGCTACTAATGTTTGTTTGGGTGCAGATAAAATGATATGGTAATCTAGGATTAATAAATCTGGACATTTATTTAAGCTAACGTCATATTGAAAAGCCCCTTCATCGGTATAAATATTGGATAAAGCTGTCCAACCTGCACAAGTTGCTGCGGATGTTGGTATAGTTACGATGGGGATATTGTGATTAAAAGCGATCAATTTTGCTGTATCTAAGGCTTTTCCTCCCCCTACACCTATAATGAAGTCGGCTTGATGAGATTTGATTTTATTATCAATATTTTTAAGAGTATTTTCTGAACAGTCAGGGGTATAGTACCCTTGTTCTAGGGTTAGGTTGTATTCTTTGGCGATGGATTTAAATTCTGTTTCAACTACTTTAAGAGAATTTTTTCCACTGATAATAAGAGGTCGTTTTCCTAATTTGGCGATCGCTATTCCAGCATTTTTTAAACATTCTTTGCCTTTTAAAATTTGATTTGGTGCTATTAATAAAGGTAGGGTATTAACTACAGTAGAATTGATATTTACCTTAGTTTCAAGAGCATTTTTTTTCATAATATTTATTATCTTGCTAAACTTAATTTTTTGTATAGGAAATTAGAGGCGATCAGAAAAATTGTATTTTAATAAATTAAAAATCTCTAATAGTTATCTTCTTTTATATCACAGACTTCTATTTTTTTGTCTTATAATTAAGATGATTTTTGTACAATTTCTGAAGGTAATTCACTGAAATTTTTTTCAAAAATAGTAATTTTAAATTGTTCACTATTTAGATTACTTAATACTCTTTGAATTTGCCCCACATATACGGTTTTTGTCATTTTAGGTTCGTTATGTAATAAAACTCTAGCTCTTATGGTAAGGGTTTCATTTTTATCAACTCCAGTTCTACCTGATGAAAATAGATTATTTCCAGCTTGTTCTAAAGTGGCTTTTAATTGCTCTTTATTAATAGTTGAAGGTACTACTATTACGGCTTGATTTGCCCCATTATCATAGACTAAATTATAACGAATTGCTCCTGGAATATTTTTATAACTAAAAAGTCCTAGACTTAATCCAAATAAACCAATAGTTAATACTGCCATAAATCCTGTCGCACCGATTAAACGAAATCTAAACACCCATTTTAAAATAAATGCCAATAATGTTAAAACAAAGAAAAACGCTGTAGCATAAAGTGACCATTTTGTATAGGTGAGAAAGTCTAAAGATTCCATCATTATTTTTATTTTTAGTTAATTTTGAATTAATTTTACAAGTTCAGCAACCTATACTATAGAAAAGAAATAATTACTGATTATATCTCAATTATTATTTATCAATGATCCATTGTCAATTAAGAGAAGGACGAATGCCATAATCACGATAACGGCGATAATCAGCCAAAATCTGATCATGATCAAAACAAAGGTTAGTAGGTAATTCCCATAAGTGAAAAATGCCCAAATTTTTAGCATCGTCGGCCGCTTTGGGTTGACCTTTGGCTGTGGCGATGAAAACTATACTAATGGTATGTTTACGTTGATCTCGATTAGGATTAGAATAAACGTAAAATTGTTCAATCAATTCCACATCTAAACTAACTTCTTCTTTGGCTTCTCTGATGGCACAAGTTTCTACGGATTCGCCATAATCCACAAAACCCCCCGGAATTGCCCACCCTAAGGGAATATTTTTTCTTTCTATTAATATTATTGGTCGATCTTGGCGATCGCCTAATTCGATAATAATATCTGTGGTGGGTGCGGGATTATGATAATTAGTCATATATTATAAAAAAATTTATTCAATTCATATTTTAAATAATGAGTGGTATTTGTGGCATTTTTCATCTTGATGGAAAGAAAGTTGAAGAAAAATTATTATTAGAGTTTACCCAACATTTAAAATATCGTGGTAGTGATTCTCAAAAAATTTGGTTAAATGATTATATTGGTTTTGGTCATACTTTATTTAAAACTACTTTTGAGTCTAATTGTGAGTTACAACCTTTTTCTTTAGATAATCAAGTTTTTATTGTGGCTGATGCTAGGATTGATGATCGCCAAAATTTACTCAATAAATTAAATTTTAAGCAGGAAAATAATACAAATCAATTAACAGATGTAGAGTTAATTTTAAGGGCTTATTTAACGTGGGATGAATCCTGTCTTGATCATCTTTTAGGTGATTTTAGTTTTGCTATTTTTGATAGTAGGAAAAAACGGTTATTTTGTGCTAGAGATCATTTTGGAATTAAGCCTTTTTTTTATACTCAATTTAACCAAACTTTTTTATTTGCTAGTGATCTTCAAACCTTATTAAAACATCCTAATATTTGTCTTAATTTAAAACAATTATTTATAGCTGACTTTCTCATTTTTAATACTTCTTTAGATCAAAGTAATACAGTTTATGATAATATTTATCGATTACCTGCTAGTCATCAATTAATTATTAATTTAGACAAAATGACAATCAATCGTTACTATACTTTACCTTTAAATCAAGAAATTAAATATAAAAATCAAGCTGATTATATTGAACATTATCAAGAATTATTAACGGTTGCAATTCAAGATAGATTACGATTTGATCAGGTAAATATTTTAATGAGTGGCGGTATTGATTCTACTAGTATTGCGGCGATCGCCAATCAATTTACGAAAATAAAAGCCTTTAATGAAACAGTCAAAACTTTATTTAAAGATGAAGAGATTTACTATGCACAAATAACGGCAAATTTTTTAGGAATTGACATCGAATATTTTTATCACGATAACTATCAATTATATGATCGTTGGCAAGAATTATATCCCAATTTTAGTGAACCTTCTAACTCCCCTTTTGCTGCTGAATCTGCTGATTTTATTAAATTATTTCTATCTCATAGCCCAATTTGTCTATCAGGTTTAGGAGGAGATGAGGTTTTATATGCCCATCGCTTATACTATGTAGAACTTATTAAAAACGGTCAGATTCTTCAATTTTGGCAGAAATTAAGGCAACATTGGCAATTTTATGGCACTTTTAGAGGTTTAGCGTTTAGATCGGGCTTAAAACAGCTTTTAGGCTTAAATATTGATTCTAATTCAAAACCCTTATATCCTTCTTGGATTAAACCAGAATTTACCAAAAAATTAGACTTAAAAGAACGATTTGCCCACTACACTCAACCCAAACCTTTATTACATAAAACTCACCCCGAAGCCTATCAAGGTTTAACTTCTGGTGCGTGGAGTTCAGCCCTCGAATCTAGTAGTTATCCTTATGGCTTAGAAATTCGTTATCCTTTTTTTGATTTGCGTTTAATTAATTATATACTTGCCATTGAGCCAATTCCTTGGTGTTTTAATAAACATATTCATCGGTCGGCGATCGCCAAACTATTACCATCAGAAATAGTTAATCGTCCCAAAACACCTTTACAAGGGGATCAATTTTGGTGTCGTGTTAATCAATTTAATGATTTAGATAAACTAAATTTAGATTTAAAAATAGTATCAGAACTATATATAGATAAAAATAAATATTTACAAAGTTTAAATAATTATCAAAAACAACAATTTGACCATAATTATTTTTCAACCGCTCCTATTAGTTTAGAATATTGGTTATTGAGTAGGGAGATGGGGTGTTGGGGTATTAGGGTGTTGGGGAGATAGGGAATAGATTAAATTAATAGATTTTGTTATGAGGGGTGATAAAACTAGAATAATTGAGTTTTTAGTACTTCTTACCTCTTACCCATTACCCATTATTGCCCATTACCCATTATTGCCCATTACCCATTATTGCCCATTGCCCATTACCCATTAAGCAACAAAAAACAACAAAATATGATTATAGGCTTCGATCCAGGTAGAGATAAATGTGGAATTGCTATCGTTGATGATCAAAATAAGATTATTTTTGCCGAAGTTGTCGATTCTTCATTGGCGATCGCCACTATTAATAATCAAATATTAAAACAATCACCAAAATTATTAGTAATGGGAAATAAAACCACTTCTAAACAATGGAAAGAAAAATTAGAAGCAAATTTAACGCCCGCCCTTCCCATCATGCTCATTGACGAACATAATAGCACCGTAGAAGCAAGAAAACGTTATTGGGACATTTACCCCGCAAAAGGTTTAACAAGACTTATCCCTAAAGATTGGCGATCTCCACCTCGACCTATTGATGATATTGTGGCCATAATTTTAATTGAAAGATATAAGAAGATAGGTGTTAAACAATAGGGTGTTTGGGTGTTAGGGAGTTAGGGATTAAATTAGATTTAATGGCAATTACTGATTACCGAATTAAATATTATATTAAATTATGTGGTCAAATATAAATACTGTGTTAGAATCAGCTATAAACATGGCAGGGGTTATTTAAAAAATTATGTTTGAACGCTTTACAGAAAAGGCAATAAAAGTAATTATGTTAGCCCAAGAGGAAGCTCGACGCTTGGGACATAATTTCGTTGGCACAGAACAAATTCTCTTAGGCTTAATAGGAGAAGGCACTGGAGTGGCGGCTAAAGTTCTTAAATCAATGGGAGTTAATTTAAAAGATGCTCGTATTGAAGTTGAGAAAATTATCGGTAGAGGTTCGGGTTTTGTAGCAGTTGAAATACCCTTTACCCCAAGAGCGAAAAGAGTTTTAGAGTTATCCTTAGAAGAAGCTCGTCAATTAGGCCATAACTATATTGGCACTGAACACCTTTTATTAGGTTTAATTAGAGAAGGGGAAGGCGTTGCCGCCCGAGTTTTGGAAAATCTTGGCGTTGATTTGGGTAAAGTTCGTACTCAAGTTATTCGGATGTTAGGGGAAACTGAAACCACTCCTGTTGGGGTTGGTGGTGGTAATCGTTCTAATAAAACTCCTACTTTAGATGAGTTTGGTTCAAATTTGACCCAACTTGCTACTAATGGCAAACTTGATCCTGTGGTGGGCAGACAAAAAGAAATTGAACGGGTAATTCAAATTTTAGGTCGTCGTACTAAAAATAACCCCGTTTTAATT
Source organism: uncultured bacterium (assembly GCA_964634505.1). Taxonomy (GTDB): domain Bacteria; phylum Cyanobacteriota; class Cyanobacteriia; order Cyanobacteriales; family Cyanobacteriaceae; genus CAZWLZ01. The sequence continues at coordinate 9,515 of CAZWLZ010000040.1, forward strand.
GGTGAACCAGGGGTTGGTAAAACGGCGATCGCCGAAGGTTTAGCTCAACGTATTGCTAATAAAGATATTCCCGATCTTTTAGAAGATAAAAAAGTTGTTACTTTAGACATCGGTTTATTGGTAGCTGGAACTAAATATCGTGGGGAATTTGAAGAACGTCTTAAAAAAATTATGGAAGAAATCCGCCAAGCTGGTAATATCATTTTGGTGATTGATGAAGTCCATACTTTAATCGGTGCGGGTGCAGCAGAAGGGGCGATCGATGCCGCTAATATTCTTAAACCAGCCTTAGCAAGAGGTGAATTGCAATGTATCGGTGCCACCACTTTAGATGAATACCGTAAACATATCGAACGAGATGCAGCTTTAGCAAGACGTTTTCAGCCTGTAATGGTTGGCGAACCTAGTGTAGAAGAAACCATCGAAATTCTTTTCGGTTTAAGAGAACGTTACGAACAACATCACAAATTAAAAATTGCTGATGAAGCCTTAGAAGCCGCCGCTAAATTATCAGATCGTTATATTTCTGACCGTTTTCTACCTGATAAGGCGATCGATTTGATGGATGAGGCGGGTTCTCGTGTACGCTTGTTAAACTCCCAATTACCCGCAGAAGCTAAAGAATTAGATAAAGAATTACGTCAAATCTTAAAAGAAAAAGATGACGCAGTTCGTTCTCAAGACTTTGACAAAGCTGGTCAATTGCGAGATCGAGAAATGGAAATTAAATCAGAAATCCGTGCCCTAGCGGATACTAAAAATAAAAATACCAGTTTAGATGATAGTCCTATTGTCGATGAGGAAGAAATTGCTCATATCGTAGCATCTTGGACAGGAGTACCTGTTCAAAAATTAACAGAATCTGAAGCTGAAAAACTCTTAAAAATGGAAGAAACACTCCATCAGAGAATTATTGGTCAAGAAGACGCAGTTAAAGCAGTTTCCAGAGCAATTCGTCGAGCCAGAGTTGGGTTAAAAAATCCAAATCGTCCCATCGCCAGTTTCATCTTTTCTGGTCCTACTGGAGTAGGTAAAACCGAGTTAACTAAAGCCTTAGCGACTTATTTCTTCGGTTCAGAAGAAGCCATGATTCGTCTTGATATGTCTGAATACATGGAACGTCATACAGTTTCTAAATTAATCGGTTCCCCTCCGGGTTATGTAGGTTACAACGAAGGGGGACAATTAACAGAAGCAGTGCGTCACCGTCCTTATACGGTAGTGTTATTTGATGAAATTGAAAAAGCTCATCCCGATGTCTTCAATTTATTGTTACAAATTTTAGAAGACGGACGTTTAACTGATGCTAAAGGACGTACGGTTGATTTTAAAAATACTTTATTAATTATGACTTCCAATATCGGTTCAAAAGTAATCGAAAAAGGCGGCGGCGGTTTAGGATTTGAATTAGAAGCCAATCAAGATGACTCTAACTATAATCGCATCCGTAATCTAGTTAATGAAGAATTGAAAAATTACTTCCGTCCAGAATTTCTTAATCGTCTTGATGAAATTATCGTCTTCCGTCAATTAAATAAAGAAGAAGTCAAAGAGATTTCAGAGTTACTACTTAAAGAAGTATTTAGCCGTCTAACGGAGAAAAATATTACTTTAGAAGTGACCGATAAATTTAAAGAATTGATTGTAGATGAGGGTTTCAATCCTTCTTATGGCGCTCGTCCTTTACGTCGTGCAATTATGCGTTTACTAGAAGATATTTTAGCTGAACAAATTCTTTCAGGTAGTTTAGGGGATGGTGATACCGCTTTAGTTGATGTCGATGAAAATAAAAAAGTCATTATTTCTTCTAAAGATAAATCACCTATTTTAACCAAAGTAGGCGTTTAATTATCGTAATCATCATATCTTTAAGACAAGGGGTTTAACCCCCTTGTTTCTTTTTTCTCAACATTTAATCAATCAATTCATCTTATTAAGAATCTTCATATCTTAAAAAGATTGGCGATCTCTTAAATAATAGATACCAAATGGGTTGGGTTCTACATAAAAAAGGGGAATGATACCCCTTTTTTCGTTTTAATATGGCAGAAATTTTAAATTAAAGACAAGCTTCTTTAAGTAAATTAACTCGATCAGTTTTTTCCCAAGGCAAATCTAAATCAAGACGACCAAAATGCCCATAAGAAGCTACATCTTGATAAAAACGTCCTCCTCTTTGAGCGGGTAGATTACGCAAATCGAACATTTGAATAATTCCAGCAGGACGTAAATCAAAAAATTTCTTAACTAACTCTAATAATTTTTCCTCTGTTACCTTACCAGTGCCAAAAGTTTCAACTAAAATACTGGTAGGTTGAGCCACACCAATAGCATAACTAACTTGCACTTCACACTTATCAGCCAAACCAGCAGCCACAATATTTTTAGCTACATAACGACAAGCATAACAAGCACTACGATCTACTTTTGTAGGGTCTTTTCCAGAAAAAGCACCTCCTCCATGGCGAGAATAACCCCCATAAGTATCAACAATAATTTTACGTCCAGTTAAACCAGAATCTCCTTGAGGACCTCCGATCACAAATTTACCCGTAGGATTTACTAAAAAGCGGGTTTTATCATCAGGTTTAAGTGAAGAATTTAAGAATACAGGATTAATGACTGTTTCCCATATAGCCTCTTTGATAGTGGCTTGAATTTTATCATTATCTGTAATATTACCAATGGTTTCGCTATGTTGAGTAGAAATTAAAATAGTATCAATTCCAATGGGTTTACCATCTTCATAGGCGATCGTAGCTTGGGTTTTGCCATCCGGACCTAAATAAGGTAATTCTCCTGTTTTACGGACTTTTGCCAAACGTCTTGAAATATTATGAGCTAAACTAATGGGCATAGGCATTAATTCTGGTGTTTCATTACAAGCATAACCAAACATCAAACCCTGATCACCAGCACCAATTTGATCTAATTCATCTTCGCTTAATTTTTCTCTAGTTTCTTGAGCTTTATTGACCCCTTGGGCAATATCTGCTGATTGTTCATCTAAGGCAATTAACACAGCACAACTATTAGCAGAAAATCCATTATTAGCATCGGTATAACCTATTTCAGCTATTTTTTTACGAGCTAAATCGATATAATTTACTTGAGCTTTAGATGTAATTTCCCCTGTAATTAAGACTAAACCAGTGTTAACAACTACTTCAGCAGCTACTCGACTTGAAGAATCTTGAGTTAATAGTGCATCGATAATTGTATCTGAGATTTGATCACAGATTTTATCTGGATGTCCTTCTGTGACTGATTCTGATGTAAATAAATATTGACGAGTCAATTTTCTTTTAACCTCTTAATAATTTTACCTAACTGTTAATCATATCAAGTGTATCAGATAAAATACAGTTAACAAAAATTAATAATCATAAAAAAAGACGTGAATGATCACGTCTCTAATTTTACAACTAATTTTAAAGATTAATTAAACTTGAGGTTGTACACGAGCATAGAAAATTCCACGAATTTTAACTTCTTCAGGGTCTTCTGCTCCTAAATCGGTTGCTGAAGGTTGATCGCTTTCAAATACTCCAGAAACTTCACCAGTTTCTTGATCTACTTTGGTAATTTGAAGAGATATTTCTCCTTTCATAATGTCCACTTGTTTAAGATTAGCACGAGTATAATCTTCTTTATCAGCACCAGCAGGTAAAGCAACGGCATTATCATAACCTGATGTTAAACCACGTCCTTTAGGATCGAGGAAAGACGCACCACGATAGGAAGGTACTCGAAATTTACCAACGAAATCAGTAGAACTATTTACTTCTGTAAATCCGGGTTGGGTTTGGGCTACTAATTGTTTAATGGTGAAAAAGAAAGGTACTTGAGCTCCACCGGGTAATTGTACCGTAATATTTTGAAAATCAATACCATCAGTTTCTTTAAAGGTTAAAACTCCATTTTCATCAGCGGTAATAGTGCCACGAATTTGATCTAAACTGGTGGTATATCTGGTTAAAAGTTTACCTTCAATAAATTGGGCTTCTTGTCTTTTGTTAATAGGTTCTTCCTTAACAAAAAATTCTTGTGGTTGTACACACAAATCAGATATAACTAAAGGTTTATCAACAGAAATAGGAATCGCACCTCTGGTAAATTCTGATATTTGAGGACAGTTATTGGCTAATCCTGTATTAACAATATCATCATAAGTATATTTACCTTCATTAAAAGCACTAACGGAATCATTGCCACAGGCAACGGTCAATAAGCCTATACACAAAGCTAAAAAAGCAACGAAGATGTTACGCAACTTCATAAATAAATTATCCTCTGTTTAATTATTTTTTTGTTTTAAGAGTGATACTTTTCTCTTTTTCTTGTAACCTTAGGGGTTGATTTTGAAAAAAAGGAAAGTAAAATTTTTTTTGCTGTAATTTACTTTACCAAATTAATACTATATATCTAAAATTTATCTAAATTCGTTTTATGATTTTATTGTTAACTAAATGTAAAAATATATGAATGATCAAAATTTACAAAATTCTTTTTCTTCTGATAAGCTTTTAAAAGAAATTATTGAAAAAATTTTGATTTTAGCTGATCAATCTAAAGAAGATTCTATTGCTTTACTAGATATTTTAAGGCAATTAGAGTTTACTCACCATAAAATTAGAGAGGATTTATTTGAGCCTTCTTTACCTAATACGAGGCATGGACTTTATGATTTGTTGAAGGACATAGAAGAAAATGGGGGTTGGCCTTATATTGAAAGAATGAGGTTAAGTTCAATTTGTGAAAAATTTTTAAGGTCTTCTGAGGTAGTTAATAAGTCTAATTAGTTTTGAGTGGCAAACTATGATTTTGTAAATCTTTGTAGTTGTTTGATTTCAATTTGATTTGAATAGGTTACTTTTGATTTAAGATTACTATCATATTTTATTAATTTTTATAAATTTTATTGAGTTATGGAAGGCAACGAAAATTTTTGGGAAAATGTGTTACGTTACCCTCGTTTTTTAATTAGTTTTTCTTTAGGAATCTTTTTTTTCTTATTTGAACAAATTAAACCTCTTTTTCAAAATCCTGTTACTGGTATTGCTTTAGTTACTTTACTTGGGGCAGTTTTTGCTTTTCTTTATTTTACTTTAAAAGAAATGCTGGGAATATAATTTTTTTTGGTAAATTTTTATCCCCCTAAAAAGTGGGGTGTTAGGGTATTAGGGTGTTAGGGTGATTTCTTGCTTACAATTTTTAAGTAATAATAAAAAATCTTAAAATAATCAATCTTTGGTTATAAATTATAAAAACCTATTACCTATTGCCCACCCTATAGTTTTTTTACAAATAGCAATTTTAGATCAAATTTGCCTTAGGAGTAAAGTCTTGATTATGTCACAATTAAGGATTCTATTAAGGACATTTTGGCAGGGGATACTGCTACAAAATTTGAGTAACTGAAATAGTCTTGATATAAGTCATAATTAAAATTATATAAGCCTGATGATTTTAATAAGAACACTTGATAGTTATGAGAATTGAGTAAGTTTAAGGCGGCAATCAATGTACTACTAGCATAAGCCCAAGCCTTTATATATTCAAATTGAATAATGCCGATCGCCTGATTTTGTAGTAGATTTGTTGCTCCTCGTAACACATGAAGATCATAACCTTCTGCGTCAATTTTGAGAAAGTCAATGTAAGGTATATTTCTATTTTTTACTTCTATGTCTAAAGTGGTTACTTTTACTTGAGTTTTTATTAAAGTTGTATCATGGCGATCGCCAACTAAAGAAGATTTATCAAAAGAATTAGGATTTTCATAAAAGGTCATTTCTCCAACGTTATCAGAGACGGCGGCGTTAATTAATTCAAGATGAGAAGCAGTTTTAAATTTGCTTTGAAGACTGGCAAAGGCAAGGGGAGAAGGATCAAAAAGTAAACCTTTTCCGTTGGTAACCATTTCTTGATTAAAAATTTCACTCCATTCACCTAAGTTTGCCCCTACATCAATAAATGTGGAAGCAGAAGGGGCAATTTTTTTTGCTAACCAACCTTCGCCATTTTGATCTAAATATTTTCCTTCTCCTAAATGGTATTTTATAATTGAGCGGCATTGATTGCGTAATTTTAAAGCCAAATTAACGGCTAAAGGTGATTTTCCTAATTTTTGATGTAATTTGTCTAATAAGTCTGTAAAATTCATATTTACTTAAAATGATGATAATAAAGTAGGAATTTTGTTCTCCCCAACCCCTAAAAAAGGGAGAGTTTGAACGATTTGATCCCCCTAACCCCCTTAAAAAGGGCAGGGCTGTTTCATTCTAAAGAAAAAGCTATAATTATAGGGAGATAGGATGATAGGGGGATAGGGGGAAATGGGTAATGATAACAAGAATATATATGAACTAAAAACATTAAAAATGAATCAATAATTAGGAAAATTGCCAAGAATTAGAAGTTTATCAAATTGTTTTTGAGACTGGTATGACAATTTTTGAAATAGCTCAAAAATTTCCTAATGTTGAAAAAAAACTAAATTTGTTGATTTTTTCCTCTATTACTTCATTTTTCCCC
>CAZWLZ010000041.1:0-16007 GCA_964634505.1 uncultured bacterium
GTGCTGGGAAGCATTTATTAGGTTTAATTAACGATATTTTAGATTTGTCTAAAGTTGAGGCAGGTAGAATGGAGTTATATTTAGAAAATTTTGAACTAGAATCTTTAGTTAAGGATATTGTCAATACGATTCAACCTTTAATTGAACAAAATAATAATAATTTAATTGTAGATGTGTCTAAAAGTCCTATGACAATGTATGGCGATATTACTAAAGTTCGTCAAATTTTATTTAATCTTCTTAGTAATGCTAATAAATTCACGGAAAAGGCTACAATTACTCTTTGCATTGAATCCTATCAACTAGAAAATAATCATGATTGGCTTAAAATTGAGGTTAAAGATCAAGGAATTGGGATTAGTGAAGCCCAAATGGGAAAATTATTTCAGGCTTTTTCTCAGGCTGATGCTTCTACTACTCGTAAATATGGCGGTACGGGTTTAGGTTTAGCTATAACTAAAAAATTCTGTGAATTAATGGGGGGAAATATTGAGGTAGAAAGTGCTTTAAATATCGGTTCTACTTTTATCGTACGATTACCTTTGAATATTTCTAAATCCAATTCTGATAATTCTGGTAATGTTTTAAGCAAGAAGTTAAATTCTTCTACTAATCAAGAAAATACTATTTTGTTAATTGATGATGATCTTACTACCCATGAGTTAATTAAGCGTTTTTTAGTTCAAGAAGACTTTAATGTGGTGGCTACAACTGATCCCAAAGAAGGCATTGAAATCGCTAAAAATATTCGTCCTAATGCGATTATTCTTGATGTGATTATGCCTGAAATGGATGGTTGGACTGTTTTGAAATATCTTAAAGATGATCCTGATTTAGCCTCTATTCCTGTGATTATGTCCACGATTCTTCATGAACAAAATTTAGGTTATGCTTTGGGGGCGACAGACTATTTAGTTAAACCGATTCAAAGCGATTTACTTAAAAAAATATTACCTAAGTATAAATCAGATTTGGGGGAAAATTTAGCTCTCATTATTGATGATGATCTTTTTAATCGGGAGTTATTACGAGATATTTTAGTAAAAGAAGGAATGGCGATTGCCGAAGCAGAAAATGGCTTACAAGCGTTAGCGATGATGGAAGTGAAAAAACCCCAATTAATTTTATTAGATTTAATGATGCCAAAAATGGATGGTTTTGAATTAGTTACCAAAATTAAAGAAAATCAAAAATGGCAAGAAATCCCTATTATTATAATTACAGCAAAAGATTTGACTCTTGAAGATAGATTTAGGTTAAATGGACAAGTGACAAAAATTATCCATAAAGGAGCTTATACTCAATCTGATTTATTACAAGAAATTCATAGAATATTAAAAAAAACAATTTGATTTTAAAATTAAATTTATTCCCTAATTAAAAATAGCAATTTTATTTAATATTAATGAGGAAAATTCAATGACCAAAATACTTTTAGTCGAAGATAATGAGATGAATAGAGATATGTTATCCAAAAGGTTAAAACGCAAAGGATATGATGTCACTATTGCTATCGATGGTGAACAAGGTATTTTATTGGGTATATCGCAAAAGCCAGATATTATTTTAATGGATATGAGTTTACCTATTGTTGATGGTTGGGATGCTACTAAAAAATTAAAAAGTACTCCAGAAACCCAAACTATTCCTATTATTGCCTTAACAGCCCATGCTATGAGTGGAGATCGAGAAAAGGCGATCGCCGCTGGGTGCGATGATTATGATACTAAACCAGTTGAATTTCCAAGATTACTAGGTAAGATTGAAGCCCTTATTCATAATCAATAGGGTGTTGGGGTATTGGGGTGTTAGGGAATAGAGAATGGGTAATAGGGAATAGGAAATTTTATAAATTCTTAATTACCAAGTCTATTAATTTAACTGAAAAACTTCTTGATAAACCTAATATATTCTTCTATATGGCTAACCTCAGTGAATAATCAATAATCAATAATCAATAATTCATAATTCATAATGACTAATAACGAACAAAATAATATTTCTATTCTGGGTAATATTCGCCATGAATTACGCACTCCTGTTAATGCGATCATTGGTTACAGTGAAATGTTAATTGAGGATTTTGAGGGAGAAGATTCTAATTTGATTTGTGAATTAGAAAAAATACAAGTGGGAGGCTATGAACTTCTTTCAAACATTAAAAGAATTCTTGAGCCTAATAGTATTAATTCACAGCAATTATTTGCTAATTTAACTCAAGTTTTAGAAACGGTGGAAATTGAACTATCTCCATCTATCAGCAAAATTTTAATTAATTGTGAGAAGCTATTAGAAAAAAATGAAAATTCAGAAATTGGAGAAGATATTGATCGAATCAAACAAGCGGGAATAAATTTACAAAATCTCTTTCTTAATAAAACTCTTCTTCTTAATTTACCAGAGGAATATACAGAAGAAATTTTATTAAATAAAGATTTTAAGCCTCAAAATTCTTTAAAAACTGTCAACAATGTTAATCTTAATGATCAATTATCAGATCAAAGTACTATTTTAGTAGTAGATGATAATGCGAGTAATAGAGATTTACTATCCAGACAACTACGCAAAGAAAATTACACGGTAGCTAATGCTAATGGTGGTAAACAGGCTTTAGAAATGTTAGAAACAGGTGAATTTGATCTGATTTTGCTTGATTTATTGATGCCTGAATTAAGTGGTTATCAAGTATTACAGCAATTAAAAAATAATTCTAGTTGGGCTCATATTCCTGTAATTATGATTTCTGCCCTTGATGAAATAGATAGTATTGTTCATTGTATCGAAATTGGTGCAGAGGATTATTTACCTAAACCTTTTAATCCTATTTTGCTAAAAGCTAGAATTGGTGCTTGTTTAGAGAAGAAACGATTAGCAGATCAAGAAAGAAAATATTTACAAACCGTAGAAGCATTTTCTCATAAAATGAACCAAGATTTAGAGATAGGTAGAACGATGCAACAAAATTTTTTACCTGATCATTTGTTACAAATTTCTGGTTGGGAATTTGCTTCTTTTTTTAAACCAGCAAGACAAGTTGCGGGGGATTTTTATGATTTATTTCAATTATCTAATCATAATATAGTTTTCGTCATCGCCGATGTTTGCGATAAGGGGGTTGGTGCTGCTTTATTTATGGCTTTATTTCGTAGTTTAATTAGAATTTTTGCTAATGATGATAAGTTAATTGATCATCCTGATGATTTTTTGACTGACAATATACCTTTTAATAAAGAATGGTTTGGCGATCGCCAAACTAATATAAATCATTTAAAAGTTTTACAGTCTATTATTTTGACTAATAATTATGTGGCTAATAATCATGGGGATTTAGGTATGTTTGCCACTATTTTTATGGGGGTTTTAGAGCCATCTACGGGCTTATTAACTTATATTAATGGGGGGCATGAATCTTTATTTATTGTCAATGCTCAAGGCGATATTATCAACAAATTAGAGTCCACTGGCCCCGCTGTGGGAATGTTACCTGATCTAAATTTTCAAATTGGACAAATTTATTTACAAGCGGGAGAAATTTTATTTGGTTATACTGATGGCGTAACAGAGGCAAGATCGATGGATAAAGCCTTTTTTACAGGAAAAAGATTAGAATCTTTAATATCTGTGCCTAATTCTTCTGCTGTTAAAATGATTGATTGTGTTTCTCAAACCCTTGTAGAATATATTGGTGATGCCGATCAATTTGATGATATAACTATGTTAGCAATTCACCGATTGTAAATGGCGATCGCCATTAAAACATTTTTAAGGCTTTAATTAATTTTTGATTATCTCTTTTTTTGCGGATACAAATTCTAAAAAAATGATCGCCTAAAGTAGAAAAATTAAGACAATTTCTAATTAAAATATGATGATTTTTTAATAAAAATAACTGTAATTCTGAGCAAGATTTTTCACTTTCTACTAATAAAAAATTAGCTACTCCTTGATGAGGTTTTAAATAAGAAATAGATTTTAATTGTTGATATAAATTATCTCTAGTTGGTGTTAACCAATCCCAAGTTTTTTGTTGAAATTTATGATCATTGATCACAACTTCTCCGACTAAAGCAGCTAATGTATTTACGCTCCAAGGATCACGCCATTTTTTCCATTGTTCAATTCTCGGGGCATTACTAACAGCATATCCCAATCTTAAACCAGGTAAACTATAAAATTTAGTTAATGATCTTAAAATAATTAAGTTGTCAAATTCGCTGATAAAAGGGATTAAACTTTGTTGTTGAGAAGGCAATAAAAAATCCATAAAGGCTTCATCAATTATTACCAAATTAAATATTTTTAAATAGGGTAAAATCTCATCAATAGTCCATACTTTGCCTGTAGGATTATGGGGATTATTAATAATTAATCCCGCTTTTTTGCTAGGTTTCAAACCTTCTTTAAGGGAATCCAAATTGTAAAAATTAATCTGCTTAGTATCAACAAAAGTAGTTAATGCCCTTTCGTAATCAGCAAACCCTGGATTTGGAATAAATATTTCTTCTAATTTCGATAACTCCCAAGCCGCCCAAGTTAATAACTCTGCCGCACCATTACCGGGTAAAACTTGATCAAAATTAACTTGATGATGATTAGCAACACTATCACAAAAACCCTTATAGTCGGGATTAGGATAATGATTAAGTTTTTTAATTCCTTTTTTTAGAGTGGCGATCGCCAAAGAAGGAGGACCAAGAGGATTAATACTAGCCGAAAAATCTAAAATAGCAGAAGATGGACAGAGAGCGATACTCCCTGCCCAAGCTAAATTACCGCCGTGAGTTGGTTGATTCAATCTTCAGTTAATTAGATTGAAATTAAGATTTAGGAGGTGCTACTCTTTCTTTAAAAAGTTTACCCGCAGAAAAAGCAGGAACTTTGGTAGCAGGAATAACCATTTTTTCGCCCGTTTTGGGATTACGGCCTTCTCTTTCTTTTCTTTCACGACTCTCAAAAGAGCCAAAACCTACTAAAGTTACTTTTTCTCCAGAAGAGACAGCTTCCATAATAGACTCTACTACAGCAGAAATAACTGAATCAGCCTGTTTTTTGGTAACAGATGCTTTTTCTGCAACAGAATCAACTAATTCACCTTTATTCATCGTTTTTTCTCCGTTTTTATTGTTTTATTTTAACAGTAACTCGTGACTTGAAATCAACTATTGAGCTGAAATTCTCATAAGCTAAAAGTTTCAATCTTTTATTCTCAAATATGATATTACCTTATCAATCCCTACAATGCTTAAAAAATCTACTTTTTTTTATTTTTTGCCTAAATTAAGGCTTTTTTGTAAAAAAATGTAAACTATTTAGAGATATTTTGACAAAAAATAAGGATATAAATAGGTTTTATGAAAAAAAATATACTTGTAGTATCAATATATTAAATAATCAAGACTCAAAGAAAAATTTTTACTGTTTTAATATTCACTTTCACTTTGACAACATTGTCTTATGTCAAACAATGTTAAGATAAATCTTGCTATATTTTTATGATAAAAGAGGATAAAAAATGCCAGAAACTTTAATGTTTAACGCTCTTAATGAGGCGATCGATGAGGAAATGTCTCTAGATGATCGAGTGTTTGTTTTAGGTGAGGATGTGGGTCATTATGGCGGCTCTTATAAGGTGACCAAAGGATTATATGATAAGTATGGTGAATTAAGAGTTTTGGATACCCCGATCGCCGAAAATAGCTTCACAGGACTGGCTGTTGGTGCTGCCATGACTGGTTTACGTCCAATTATTGAAGGCATGAACATGGGTTTTTTATTGTTGGCTTTTAATCAAATTGCTAATAATGCTGGTATGTTACGTTATACTTCCGGTGGTAACTTTAAAATTCCTACGGTAATCAGAGGTCCAGGAGGTGTAGGCCGACAATTAGGGGCTGAACATTCTCAACGTTTAGAGGCTTATTTTCAAGCTGTACCCGGTTTAAAAATTGTAGCTTGTTCAACGGCTTATAATGCCAAAGGTTTATTGAAAGCAGCCATTAGAGATGATAACCCCGTTTTGTTTTTTGAACACGTTTTGTTATATAACTTGAAAGAAGAGTTACCCACTACAGATTATGTTTTACCTTTGGATAAAGCGGAAATTGTGAGAGAGGGTAAAGATGTTACTATTTTGACTTATTCTCGGATGCGTCATCATTGTGTGGCAGCTTTAAAACAACTAGAAAAAGAAGGATTTGATCCAGAAATCATTGATCTAATTTCTCTAAAACCTTTAGATATGGCTACTATTGGCGAGTCTGTCCGCAAAACTCATAAGGTAATTATTGTAGAAGAATGTATGAAAACTGGTGGTATTGGTGCGGAATTGACTGCTTCTATTAATGATCAATTATTTGATGAATTGGATGCTCCCGTTATGCGTTTAGCTTCTCAAGATATTCCTACTCCTTATAATGGTGCTTTAGAAAAATTGACTATTATTCAACCCGAACAAATTGTTGAGGCCGTTAGAGAAATTACTAAATAAGTAATATTTGAAAAAATACTTCTGTTTTTTTTGCAACAGGCATTTGTAAAACAGGCATCCTGCCTGTTTTACCCCTCAATATTTTGATTAATTTAATAAATTTTTATAAATAAATTTTCTGCATAATGGAAAAACAAAGAACTTTTATACTTTTAATTATCGTTTTAGTTGCTGTGGCGATCGCCACTTTAATAAATTTACCTTTACCTCTAGGTTTAGATTTGACAGGAGGTTCACAATTAACGATTCAATTAAAACCAACCCCAGAAATACCTGTAATAACCCCTGAAAAATTAGAAGGAGTCAGAACAGTAATTGATAAAAGGGTTAACGGTTTAGGTGTCTCAGAAGCTGTTGTACAAAGTATCGGTGGCGATCGTATCTTAGTCCAATTACCCGGTATTAGTGATCCTAAAGAAGCAGAAAGAGTCTTAGGAGGTACTGCACAATTAGATTTTCGCACTCAAACCAATGATCCAACAATTAACGCCCAAGTGCAAGTTAGAGAACAAGAATTAAATGAATTGTTAGTACAATCTCAATTACAAACAGAAGAAAAAAAGAAGGCAGAATTACAATCACAAATTGCCGCCAAAACAGCTCAACTTGAAGAATTAAGTACAAAATTATTTGAAAAAAGCGAATTAAATGGGAATAAATTAAAAAAGGCTTCCTATCAACCGAATCAACAAGGTGATACTTGGCGAGTAATTTTAGAATTTAATGACGAAGGCGGCCGACTTTTTGCTGAGTTAACGAAAAAAATAGCAGGCACAGGCCGAAGTTTAGGGATTTTTTTAGATGGACAATTAATTAGTTCACCCGGAGTTGATGTAGAATATGCAGCTACTGGTATTACTGGAGGTATTGCTGAGATTTCTGGTAATTTTACCCTAGAAACTGCTAAAGAATTAGCTTTACAGTTAGAAGGTGGGGCGTTACCTTTACCTGTTGAAATCGTTGAAAATCGTACAGTTGGGGCAACTTTAGGACAAGATAGTATTCGCCGAAGTATTATTGCTGGTTTAGCTGGATTAGTATTTGTGTTAATTTTTATGGTTTTATATTACCGTTTACCCGGTTTTATAGCGGATATTTCTTTAGTTATTTATACTCTTCTTAGTTTGGCTTGTTTTTCGATCGCCGGAGTTACTCTTACTTTACCAGGTATTGCTGGTTTTATTCTTAGTATTGGGATGGCTGTTGATGCTAATGTGCTTATTTTTGAACGCACTAGAGAGGAAATCAGAAGCGGAAAAAGTCTTTATCGTTCAGTAGAATCCGGTTTTTATAGAGCCTTTTCTAGTATTTTAGATAGCAATGTGACAACTTTGATCGCTTGTGCGGCTTTATTTTGGTTGGGTTCGGGATTAGTTAAGGGTTTTGCTTTAACTTTGGCGATCGGGGTTTTAGTAAGTATGTTCACTGCGTTAACTTGTAGTCGCACTTTTCTATTAATTACCGTGTTAGGTTTTCCTAATTTACGTCAAAAACCGCAATTATTCGCCCCAATTAAAGGAATGGAAGCCATTATTAGTAATAATCAAGTAATCAGTGACAATATCAAATAATTATTAATTATTCAGTTTTAAGTTTTTATGATTAGATTTAGTGTAGTTAAATGGGAAAAAGTATGGTGGACAGTTTCTGCTATACTTTGTAGTGCTAGTGTAATAGCCATGTTAGTCTCTTTTGTGACTATCAAAACTCCTCTTAAACCTAGTTTGGATTTTGTGGGGGGAACAAGATTACAATTGGAATTAGATTGTAGTATTCCGAATAATTGTCGAGAAATTACTACAGATGAAATTAGAACTATTTTATTTAGTCAAGGTTTAGAAAACAGCAGTATTCAAGTAGTAGGAGAATCTAAACAAGCTTTATCTATTCGCACCAAAACTTTAGATGTAAATAGTCGTACCGTTTTAGAAAAGGCTTTAAGTGAAAAAATAGGCAAATTTGATCCTAAAAGTACCCAAATTGACACAGTAGGTCCTACTATTGGTAAGGAATTATTTACTAATGGTATGTTAGCTTTACTGGTATCTTTTTTCGGTATAGCAGTTTATTTAACTATTCGTTTTCAATCAGATTATGCTTTTTTTGCCATTGTAGCTTTAGTTCATGATGTTTTAGTGACTCTAGGAGTTTTTGCCGTTTTAGGGATGGTTTCAGGGGTAGAAGTTGATAGTTTATTTGTCGTTTCTTTACTTACTATTATTGGTTTTTCTGTTAACGATACTGTTGTTATTTATGATCGTGTGCGAGAAATTGCTCAAAATAGTGAAGAAAATACCAGTATCGATACCATTATTGATAATGCGGTTAACGATACTTTAACTCGTTCTATTAATACTACTTTAACGACTTTATTTCCTTTAACTGCCATCTTTCTTTTTGGCGGTGATACTTTAAAAACTTTTTCTCTTGCTTTAATTGTTGGCTTTATTTGTGGTGCTTATTCCAGTATTTTTATTGCTAGTACGTTATTAGGTTGGTGGCGTAAACTTAATTTTAATAAAGAAAAATCTTTACCCATTGCTGATAATTAATTTTATATCTAAAATGTGGAACAAGCATCCTGCCTGTTATGTATCTATCTGCACTTTTCATAGTTTGAATTAGCAATGGTGAAACCTAATACTAATAAAGGTGTTGTTGGGTTTCGTGCTTCAATCCAACCTACAAGACTTGAGCTATTTTATCAAGAATATACAACAGATGAGAAGCCGATAACAAAAAAAAATTATATTTTGTAATAATACTTGTAGTTATTTTTTGTTGTATCTTGAGTAAAAGAATATTTTAAAATTATTAAACCTGACAAATCGTAAAATAATGGCTAATTCAAAACCCAAATTTAAAGAAGATGAATCAATAATTTCAGTTATTGCAGAATTGCATTCTTATCTTAGAGATATGCAATCTTATTACAAAATCACCAAAGGTGAAGTTTTAAGTCATTTAGATGCAGAAATTGATCCATCAAAAAAAACTGAATTACAACTTCAATTACAAGAAATTAATAAAAAAATTGATTATTTCCATGTTTTAAATAATGCGATTTCGATCGCCGATGTGGTAGTACACACAGAGGAAATGATTAAAGAGTTTAATTAATCTTTTGTTATCAAATTTCGATCAAGACTGAAAAAATTTTCACAATCATTTAAAGTTATGGAACAAATTAAAATAGGTATCATTGGCGGTAGTGGTTTATATAAAATGGATGCCCTTCAAGATGTGGAAGAAATTGAAGTAGATACTCCTTTTGGGAAAACTTCTGATAACTTTATTTTGGGTACTTTAGATAATACCAGAGTAGTATTTTTAGCCCGTCATGGACGTAATCATCATCTTTTACCTTCAGAGTTGCCTTTTCAAGCTAATATTTATGCTATGAAAAAATTGGGGGTTGATTATATTATTTCGGCTTCGGCTGTGGGCTCTTTAAAAGAAGAGATAAAACCTTTACATTTCGTTATTCCCGACCAATTTATTGATCGTACTCAATTACGCAAGGATACTTTTTTTGGTCAAGGTATTGTAGCTCATATTTCTTTTGCTGAACCTGTTTGTAATGATTTGGCTCAGATTTTGAATTTGGCGATCGCCAATCTGGATTTACCTGATCTTACTGTACATCACGGCGGAACTTATATTTGCATCGAAGGGCCTGCTTTTTCTACTAAAGCAAAATCTCATCTTTATCGTAGTTGGGGTGCTAATATTATCGGCATGACTAATTTAACGGAGGCAAAACTAGCTAGAGAGGCTGAAATTGCTTATACTACTCTGGCCTTAGTTACGGATTATGATTGTTGGCATGAAGAACATGATCATGTTACGGTGGATATGGTGATCGAAAATCTGCATAAAAATGCTACTAATGCCCAAAAAGTGATTAGGGAAGCCGTTAAGTTAATTAGTGAAAGTCAACCTATTAGTAAGGCTCATTCTGCCTTAAAATACGCTATTTTAACGCCTTTAGATAAAGTGCCTGTTGAGACTAAAGCAAAATTGAACGTTATTTTAGAGAAATATTTATAAAATAATAGGAATTTTATGAGTTTAACAATTTATTTTCTTCGTCATGGAGAAACTACTGCTAGTGTTACAGGCGGTTACTGCGGTATTCTTGATTTAGATTTGACGGCTGAAGGTTATCAAATGGCTGAAGATTTTGCTAAAGTTTATCAAAATTTGTCTTGGCAGGCTATTTTTTCTAGTCCTCTTACTCGGGCGATCTCCACAGCTAAACCTTTAGCTAAGGCTTTAGGAATGGGCATTCAACAAAGAGATGGTTTAAAAGAAATTACTTACGGAAATTGGGAAGGGAAAACACCTACCCAAGTTAATCAAGAATACCATGATGAGTATGTAAGATGGTTAGCTGATCCGGGTTGGAATGCTCCTAATGGGGGTGAAAAGGGTATTGATATTGCTAGGCGTAGTAGTAATGTTTTAGAAGAAATTGAGCAAAATTATACTTCTGGTAATGTCTTAGTAGTTTCTCATAAGGCAACTATTAGGATTATGTTGTGTGGCTTATTAGGTATTGATTTGGGGCGTTATCGAGATCGCATTTCTATGGCTGTGGCTTCTTTAAGTGTTGTTCAAATTACCGAAAGAGGCCCTTTATTAAAAGTTTTAGGCGATCGTACTCATTTACGTCCTGAATTACAAGCTAGAGAAGGTACATAATGGATCAACAATAACTAAAAAAGGCTTGAAATTATGTTAAAAAAAATTAGACCATTTTCTTTGTTAATAATAAGTGTCGTTTTTTGTTTTTTGATGGTATTACCTGTCAATGCCCAATCTAATTTTACCGAGATTAAAGTTAGTTTAGGTAATAGTCAAGGAGAATTAAAATTTATTCCTGATAGTTTTGAGTTTGTTTCTGGTAAAAAATATAAACTCATTTTGAATAATCCAAGTCCACTAAAACATTATTTTACGGCTAAAGATTTTGCTGATGTAATTTGGACGCAAAAAGTTCAAGCTGGAAAAGTAGAAATAAAAGGAGCTATTCATGATTTAGAATTAAAACCAGAAGGAGAAGCTGAATGGGTGTTTGTTCCAGAAAAAGTGGGAATTTATAATTTGTATTGTTCCATACCCGGTCATAAAGAAGCAGGAATGACGGGTAAAATTACGATCAAATAGTTTTTAATTAGGCAAGGGGCTTAAGCTCCTTGTTAACGTTCTTAGTATCTTGGTAACTGCTATATTTTTCTGATTAATTCGAGAGGAAGACTATCGCTATCAGCAATAAATAAACTGTGCCACTTACAGCAGTTCTTTATCAAACCAGCCACAAGAATCTACTCTTAAATAAAGCCCAAATAAGATTTTAATAGCTTCCAGATGTGGCATGTTTGATCCTAATTTGCTGTAACAACCTTGAACTTTAATTCAAGGTTAATTTTGTTGAATTAGCTATCAATGAATATCAGTTAAAGCAAACATGCTAAATTATCAATTTGAGTAATAGGTGCGATGGTGCATCGTTCCTTTTGCATGGCATTTCGGAGGAGATTAATATTATATAAAATAATAATAATAATTACTAACGATATAAATAAATAACTAAAAATATATGACAATTAAACCGATTTTATCTCAATTATATGATTATTTAAAATCAACTTATCAAAATAATTTAAAACAGGTAATACTATTTGGTTCAGAAGCCAGAGGAGATGCCTCATTAGAATCAGATATTGATGTTTTAATAGTTTTAGAAAAACCTTTTAATTATTATCAAGAGGTACAGAAAATAGGTGAATTTATTAGTAATCTTTGTTTAGAGTACGATCGCCTAATTAGCTGTTGTTTTACCACCGAAGAACAATTACAAAATGAGAATAATGCTTTTTATCGAAATATCAAAAAAGAAGGTATTAAATTATGAATAATACTCAACAAAAATTGTTAGAGAAAGCAAGAAAAAGTTTAGAAGTAGCAAAACAAATTAATGATAATGGCTACCCTGAATTTGCCGTTTCTAGGGCTTATTATACCATGTTTTATATAGCCTCAGCTTTTTTAGAAAGCGACAATCTCACCTATGGTAAACATTCGGCAATCATAGGAGCATTTGGGAAGTATTTTGCAAAAACGAATAAAGTTCCTAAAATATATCATCGTTGGTTAATTGAAGCAGAAAAAATGAGAAAAGGAGGAGACTATAATTTAGACATTAATATTAGTTCTGAAGATGTTAATAATATTATCACTTAAGGGGAAGAAATGCTTAATTTTGCTAAAGAAAACTTGTAATTTAATATTTATTAATCGTCTTTTATATTTTTCTGATTAATTCGAGAGGAAGGCTATCGTTATCAGCAATAAAGGCCACTTCATAAACATTATTGCCGATAATTTGTTGTTGAGGAGATAGTAATATTTTTAATGGTTTTATGTGTGTAACTTGATTAAATTTTTGTTGTAAGTCATTTAACCAAGTAACTAAATTATCAGTATAGTTACTTAATTCAAAAGAAATATGATAATAACCGACATAATGCTCATCATTAAAGGCATCTGGAGGAAGTGAAGGTTCGGGAATTTGAATTAATTCAATTCTACCTCCTAAACCTTCTAACCAACAAGCCAAAGTATAACCTGTTGTAAATCTTTCAATTACTGTAAATCCTAATAATTCATAAAAGGCGATCGCCATCATTATATCAGCAGTACGAATGGAAATATGGTGCATAAAAATTGTGAATGAAGTTTAACTAATTAATCAATTTCTGTTGACGTAAAGCAATAATTTTAGCTTCACTGGTTTCTCTGGCCACTCGAATTAAAAGAGCAGCTAAAACAATACTAGCAATAACCGAACTACCGCCGTAACTAAAAAAAGGAAATGGAAGCCCAGTAGTAGGTAATGCCCCCGTGGCCACCCCTACATTTAAAAGAGCTTGTAATACTAAAATTATCATAACTCCGATGGCAATAAGACGTTTAATAGGATGAGGGCATTTTAAAGCTACAGATAAAGCTAAAAGAGAGTAAATTAAAACCAATAATAATAAAAAAATACTTCCAATAAACCCAAATTCTTCAGCAAAAACAGCAAAAATAAAATCCGTAGATTGAATAGGCAAATAAAATAATTTCTGTTGAGATAAACCAAAACCTTGCCCCCAACTTCCTCCAGAGCCAATTGCTAAGAGACTTTGAATTAATTGATAACCACAATCTCTAGGATGTTTCCAAGGATCTAAAAAACAGGTAATTCGTTCCATTTGATACTCATTAATACTGACACTAATGTAAGCAGCTAGTATCCCAAAAAGTGACACTATACCCAAAGGTATTAAAGGCAATCCAGCAGCTAAAGCAATTAACCACAAACTCATGCCACATAAGGCTGTTGTACTTAAATTAGGCTGTTTTAGAATGGCTAATAAAGTTAAGGCGAATAAAAATAACCAAGTACAACGAAATAACCAAGGCTTTTGCTTCCAAGTGCCAAATAAAATTGCTCCTTGTAACACCAAAAAAGGTTTAATAAATTCAGATGGTTGAATGGTTATAGGTCCAATTTTTAGCCATCTTTCAGCACCTCCTAAATTTTCTCCAAAACCTATGGCAGTAGAGATGATCAATAATAAGATGATGATATAACTGATGGGAGAAATCGTTAAAGCATCTTTTAGTGGCGATCGGATAATTACTTTAAATAATAACATTCCTACACAAACCCACATAACCTGCCTTTTGAAATAATATAAACCGTCACCAGTTTCATAATTTGCTACAGCAAAAGAGGCAGAATATAAAGTAATTAAACCAATAAAAATCCATAAAAAAGTCAGCCATAATAATAGCCGTGCTTCTAATGACCAATTTTGAGAGTCAGGTTCATAAAAAGGAATAAGATTGAACATAGAAATAGTTAATAGAGTTGGGGTTTTGGGTTTTGGGGGGTTGGGGTTTTAGGGTGTTTGGTAATGTTAATAGGTGATTTTGAAGTAATTTCTTAACTAAATAATTACGAACTCTTCTTACTTAACCTAAAATCTACTACCTATTAGCCATTCCCTATTCCCCATTACCTACTAATTAATAATCTTCCTCATATTCAGGAGTTTTTTGCTTTTGAGGAATATTAACTTTTTCGGGGCGGTAACCTGATTCTAAATCATCATCATCATCCCACATATCATTTTTAATTTCTTGATTTTCGTAACTTTCCGCTGTTGCTTTAATTTCTGATTTATAATTAGTAGCTTGATAGCGAGGAGTACTTTCTCTTTTTACATTATTACTTCCCCAATTATCTTCTTCCTCATAATCTTCCTCATATTCTTCATAACGCACAGCTTCTTTTTGACGAACGGGAGGGGCGATCGGAATTACTTCTTCCCATTCATCTTCCTCACGCCAATTTTCTTGAGGTGTTTCTACTGGTTTTTTCTTAATAGGAGTAGCAATAGGTATTCCAGTGGGTAACTGATTTTCTGGTGGTGTAGTAGGTGCGTAATAGGTTTCATCGTTTTCTTTTTCCCAAGGTGGGCGGCCAATACCTAATCTTTCTAAGACTCCTACACTAAGTTGAGTTAATCTTTCTTCTGCTCCTTCAAATACAATGATTCTATTAGGGCCACTACTGACAATTTCTTCTACTTTTAATTCATAAGTGCTAATAATTTGATCAGGAATTTGAGGATAACCTAAAGATGCAATAATAAGAGTCTCTACTTTGCCTGTTTCTGAGTTAAATTGAAAATCTCTAACTTTCCCTAAAGGTTCGCCTGTTTCGGTAATTACTTCAGAATTAATTAAAGGGCTATAAATTTCAATATCCATATCTTCAATAACGTCTTCATTTTCGACTAAAACTACGTCTCCAGTTTGAATGACACTATCAAGATACATATATTTAGGAATACCGGAAAGAGATAAACGATTATCTCTTAAACCTAAAGTTACTACTTCTCTTCTATCTATATCTACTAATACTTCTCTTACTACTCCTAATCTTTTTCCTGTATTACGAGTAATTACTTGTGTGTTTAAAAATTCGTTTCTTAAACGATATAAGTCAACTGTCATTTTAATTTATATATTGATTTTATAGTCTATTTTGATAATTCTTGGTTTATTGATAATAACTCAAATGTTTTAATTTTTATCAATACCAAGTTTATTTATTTTAACAATAAGTTTTAATTTATCGCATCGAATAAATAATCAATAATTCTCTCAAAACAAATACGGTTAATACTATTTCTCTAACTATAATTTAATTTTTGGAATCAAATAGATAAGTTGGCGATCGCCATTGAATTTTATTTGACAGCTATTTATGGAAAAAATTTTTTCAAGTAAATAAGTAAAGATAATTAACATCGATGCCCACATCATGATAATCTTAAAAATGGCAAATTTTATTTTTACTAAAAGTTTTCGTATTAAATTATTAAGATAAACATGGTAGCCACACAATAAAAAACAAACGTCGGTAAAATAGTTCAAATCATCGGCCCTGTGGTTGATGCAG
>CAZWLZ010000042.1:0-15949 GCA_964634505.1 uncultured bacterium
GCAGTTTATCAAATTGCTTTTAAGACTGTTATGAAAATTTTTGAAATAGCTCAAAATTTTCCTAATGTCGAAAAAAAACTAAATTTGACAAATTTTTCCTCTATTACTTCATTTTTCCCCTCTCTCCCCATTTCCCTCTCTCCCCATTTATCTTACTTAAGAATGAAACAGCCCTAGGGGTTTAGGGGGATCAAATTGTTTGCTATTATCTGTAAAAAATTAAGATTCATTCATATTTTTATAAGTAGCAACAGCCGAAGGAGACATCCGATTGAGATAACGGAAAATCCAATATTTTAAAACTGTATCAAGAATAACGGGAAAAGTTGCAATAAATAAGAAATTAAACTGCCGATTTTCAGCCAAACCAAAATGACGGCTAATATTTTCTAAGATAATTTCCCAACCGTGAGGAGAGTGAAAACCAACAAATATATCAGTAAAAAGAATAATTAAAAAAGCCTTAGCAGAATCACTCAAACCATACACTATCTCATCTAAAAAAGATTTAACAATTACAATTTCCTTCCGATTAAAAACAAGAATTAAACAAAAAGTAACAAAAGAAATGGCATCAGCAAAAACATTTTTAACAGCATTGGCACTTTGTTGACGATATTCTTCCGATAATTCTAAGGCTTTATCTTTAATTTTTTCTTCTAATTCTGTTTCTGATAATTCTGAGGTTGCACCAATAATATTTTGAAAATGTAAATTTTCTTCAAAAATTCTTAACTCAGAAAGGGCTTCTTCTTTGAGATCATTATTAATAAATAAAACTTGCTCCTTTTGCTCAAAAAAAGAATTTACAACAAAATTACCCAAAGTAATTTTACTAACATTATTAACAATCAAAGGTATAATTATTAAAAATAATAAAAATTTAATTGAAATGGCTGTTTTATAACGAGATTCACGAAATTTATTAATAACTTGTTCTTCTGTTTGTTCCGATTGGGGATCAATTTCTTGCTTGATTCTACTAAGAGTTCGTAAAAAAGAACGAGGTAAAATACCGGCTTTATCTGATATAGTTGTTACATTAATATCTTCTTTTGTCATTTTTTTTGATGACTTCAGATTAGATTTTTTTTCTAAATCAACATTTTTTTTAATAACTATTTCTTTAATTGGTAAATATTTATTGTCAAATTTTTCTTCGTGTAAGTATTTCCCAATTATTTGATCAATCAGTTTTAATCTTTCTAAAAAAAAGTCTTCTGTTGAGTCAAATAAATTATTCCCAGAATAAGATTCTTTATGATGGCGATCGCCATTATCAGAAATATTACCAAAAAAACGGCTAGTTTTAAATTGTGCCATTTTTAATTTAACAATCTGTAAATTACTATTTAATTCATTTTTAAAATAACTAAATTGAGTTTCTCCATATTCAGTATTTTGAATAGCTATTTTCTTTCCTTGAAAATGTTTATCTTCTATCTGTTTTATTTTTAAAGCCGCCTGATATGCAGATTCTAAAGTTTGTGCTGAAGATTCAAAAAGCCATTTTTTAGAATTACGAACAATTTTGTTAAACATTAAATAATTACACCTTTAATCATTTAAAAATAATAATAGTTAACAGTATCATAATAAATCTTCTTAAAATAAATGTGATTAAACTATCTTTTTCTAACATTATTACTTATAGTCCAGCTTATACCATTGTTCCTACTTATGAATGTTTTAATCGTTGTGGCTACTGTAATTTTCGCAAAAATCCCAATCAAGATTCTTGGTTAACTATAAGTTCAGCGAAACAAATCTTAACAAAATTACAATCTCAAGGAATTATTGAAATTCTCATTTTAAGTGGGGAAGTACATCCTCAATCTTCAAGACGCAAAGCATGGTTTCAATTAATTTATGATTTGGCTAAATTAAGTTTAGAAATGGGTTTTTTACCTCATACAAATGTAGGTATTTTAAGTTTTGCCGAAATGACTTTATTAAAAGAAGTTAATGTTTCTATGGGTTTAATGTTAGAACAAATAACCCCCAATTTATTAACCACATTTCATCGAGACTCTCCTAGTAAATTACCTGAAGTTAGATTAGAACAATTAGAATGGGCTGGTATCTTGAAAATTCCTTTTACTACAGGCATTCTGTTGGGTATAGGAGAGACAAAAAGCGATATAAAGGAAAGTTTAGAGGTAATTGCTGATTTACAGGCAAAGTGGGGGCATATTCAAGAAGTAATTTTACAACCTTACAGTCAAGGAAATAGTCAAATAGAAATACAATCAAGTTTTAATCTGGCTGAGATGCCTGAAATGATTAGCATAGCCAGAGAAATTTTGCCCCCTAATATCACCATACAAATACCCCCAAATCTAGTGCCAGAAAATGATTTTTTAATGGCTTGTATTGAAGCTGGAGCAAGAGATTTAGGCGGAATTAGTCCCAAAGATGAAGTTAATCCCGACTATCCTCATCCCAAAATTGAATCTCTAACCAATATTTTAAATCAATACAACTGGGAATTAAAACCTCGTTTGCCTGTCTATCCCCAATATTATGATTGGTTATCTTCATCATTAAAAAATAACCATTTTTTTCCTATTAATGAATTAAATTAAAATAAAAATACCTTTTCTTTCTTCTTCCCCCTTTGCGTCTTTGGGAGACACAAAATTATAAATTTATTTATCAAAACACAAATTTTGTCCAAAAATTGAACTTAAGTTTCAATATGGTATTATTTTAAATACTAAAAAATAATGCAAATTTATGATTCCACAATTGCGAGTTTATGTGCCTCCTCACCCTTTGATTAAACATTGGTTAGCGGTAGCTAGAGAGGAAAATACTCCACCTACTTTATTTAAAACTGCCATTGTTGAATTAGGGCGTTGGTTAACTTATGAAGCTAGTCGAGAATGGTTACCTACGATGGAAACTACCATTAAAACACCCTTAACTGAATGTAACGCTACTTTTATTAATCCTCAAATTCCTATAGCTGTTATTCCTATTTTACGGGCTGGTTTAGCCTTATTAGAAGGAGGCCAAACTATATTACCTCTTGCTAAAACTTATCATCTCGGTTTAAAACGGAATGAAACCACACTCCAACCAGAATGTTATTTAAACAAATTACCCCATCAATTTAGTAATGATACTCAAATTATCATTTTTGATCCCATGATAGCGACTGGAGGCAGTATGATTAAAGCTATAGATGAAATTGTGTCTAGGAATGCTAATCTTGATTTAGTTCGGATTATTTCTGTAATTTGTGCGCCTCCTGCTTTAAAAAAAATAAGTGAATTATATCCTAATTTAATTATTTATACCGCTATGATTGACGAAGGTTTAAATGATAAAGGCTATATTTTACCGGGTGTGGGAGATGCTGGCGATCGCCTATTTGGCACATTTGATTAAATTCTAGGCATAATTATTATTATAAAATAGATAAAAAAAGGAGTTAATTAAAATGAGTGAAAAAGATAATTCTACAGGAATATTTTTATTAGGTACATTAGTTGGAGGTACTATTGGTGCGTTGGTTGGAGTCTTTTTAACTAATAAAAATAATAATCTAATTAAGGAACAAAATAACTATTCTTTAAATAATAAAGAGGAAAAAAATACTTCTAATTCGTTGGGATTAGAAGATAAAATTAGTCAATTAAATAATGCCATCGATGATGTTCGTGTTACCTTATTAAAAAATGTCAATGCTGAAAAAGATACTATCAATAATTGACGATGAAGATTAATTTTTACTATTTCGCCTCAAAATAATGGTGAAATTTACCCCCCATTATTTTGAAAGAAATTAAGGCATTTTAACCATTAAATTATAACTCCAGTAGTTCCAGTTCCAATACCAAGGAAACCACCAAAATTAAAGCCACTATTAAAGGTTACACCATTTTGAATGCCTGTATTAGGATTAATGGCGATCGTTCCAGTAAAATTACTACTTCCTGTAGTATTTGATACTGCAGTAAAATTACCCACTGTTGAAGTAAAATTGCCAGTAACCGTTTCGTGAAAAGAAAAAGGTGCATACAATGTTCCTGAAGTACCAGAATTAGTTATATTTATACTGACTAATGCACTATCTGTGCCTCCATTACCATCACTGATACTATAGATAAAACTACCATTACCCGTAAAATTAGCATTAGGTGTAAAGGTGACAATACCATTGTTTAAGGAGACTATGCCATTGACTGCACTATTTACCCCTGTTACGGTTAAGGTATCATTTTCAATATCGGTATCATTTGCTAATAAACTTCCCACTGGTATATTTAAAGGAGTATTTTGAATTCCATTAAAATTATCATCGTTAGCGATGGGTGCATCATTTACACCATTGATGGTTACAGTGACGGTAGCTGAATCAGTTAAACCTTGACTATCAATAACGGTATAAGTAAAGGTATCTGTATCCGTTTCCCCTACTTGTAAGGTTTCAAATTTTTGATTGGGATTATAGGTTAATACTCCCCCTACATTAGTTATTAATCCCCCTTTGGCACTTACATTATCAAAAGTGTTTAATTGAGGAATGCCGTCTTCTACATCGGTATCATTGTTTAATACTGCTATATTCACACTGGTATCTTCTGTGGTTATAGCGGTATCATTGTTAGCAATAGGGGGATTATTGGCATTAATTAAAATCGTTACTAATGCACTATCGGTGCCTCCATTACCATCAGTGATAGTATAAATAAAACTACCATTACCCGTAAAATTAGCATTAGGTGTAAAGGTGACAATACCATTGTTTAAGGAGACTATGCCATTGACTGCACTATTTACCCCTGTTACGGTTAAGGTATCATTTTCAATATCGGTATCATTTGCTAATAAACTTCCCACTGGTATATTTAAAGGAGTATTTTGAATTCCATTAAAATTATCATCGTTAGCGATGGGTGCATCATTTACACCATTGATGGTTACAGTGACGGTAGCTGAATCAGTTAAACCTTGACTATCAATAACGGTATAAGTAAAGGTATCTGTATCCGTTTCCCCTACTTGTAAGGTTTCAAATTTTTGATTGGGATTATAGGTTAATACTCCCCCTACATTAGTTATTAATCCCCCTTTGGCACTTACATTATCAAAAGTGTTTAATTGAGGAATGCCGTCTTCTACATCGGTATCATTGTTTAATACTGCTATATTCACACTATCATCTTCTGTAGTTATAGCTGTATCATCGTTGGCGATCGGGGGAGTATTAACCAAAGGTATTTGTACTTCAAAAGCACCTATATCAATTTGATTAACTTCCCGAATAAAACCGATTCCTCTACTATCCGTAAGAAGATTATTAGGGTTGCTACCACTATTAATAGCAACACTTCCTGCTAATAATGCTTGAGTAAATACATTTCCTCCATTATTTTGTAAGATACCTAATTTTGCGTCAATAGGATTAACAGATGTGCCTACAATATCGCCATTGACGGCATTTACAAAGTTTGTAATCGTACCGGGGTTGCCGATAAGGTTATTACCGCCAGATGTAAAAGCACTTCCGCCAATATCTTTATTGGTGACATTTTGAGCAATAATAGTGCTGGTGACGTTAACAACTCCAAGCCCACTTTTATAAACTCCCCCTCCAGCATTAGCTGAGTTTCCTGAGATGGTAGTATTCCGAATAATTACGTTAGAAGATAAGCTATAAACTCCACCTCCTCGAGTTCGGG
This sequence comes from uncultured bacterium, assembly GCA_964634505.1. Lineage (GTDB taxonomy): Bacteria > Cyanobacteriota > Cyanobacteriia > Cyanobacteriales > Cyanobacteriaceae > CAZWLZ01. The sequence continues at coordinate 5,691 of CAZWLZ010000042.1, forward strand.
CTGAATTTCCGTAAATTGTACTATTAAGAATAGTGGTGGTGGTTGTATTACCATTACTTAAAACACCCCCTCCAGGCCCATTTGTATTATTGGCAGAATTCCCCGAAATGGTACTATTTGTTATAGTCACGTTAGCCCCATTTCTAGCATAAACCCCTCCTCCATAACCTGCTGAATTACCTGATATAGTCGTATTGCTAATGTTGGCTATGCCGCTATTATCGATGGCTATACCTGCACCTCTAACTGCTGTATTACCTGTGATAATGCTATTGGTTAAAGTTAAGTTTTCTTGATTGAAAATTCCAGCTCCTCTATTACTAGCACCTGTAAGTAAGCCTCCAGTAAGAGTTAAGCCATCTATGGTAACGTTTGCTAAATTAGCAATAGAGTCATTAATATTTAAAATTCGACTGAGGTTATTGCCATTAATAGTTATATTCGGTGTTTTATTGTCATCTAAATCTCCATCTATGGTTAAGGATTTATTGACAGTTAATTGCCCTAAAGTTAAAATGATTACACCTGATGTGGCAAAAGTAATGGTATCGCCACTATTGGCTGATGCGATCGCCTCTCGTAAGGATAAGTTACCTATACCATCATTTTCATCTATCAATGTGGTGACGGTGAGGGTTGCTAATACTTCTGGATAGGCTAATTTTGCTTGATTATTTAAGGCTGATTTTAGGTCAAATTTTTCGGTTAAATAATCTAGTTGCCAAGTCCCCCCTTTTTTGCGATCGCCAATTAAAGTCGTGGAAGCTGCTATTTTAGTTTTAGTTATCTTGCTGAGGATATTAATAAAATTTTTACCTGTTTCTCCTAAGGCTACTTGACAACTATATAACAATAAATTTTCGATTTTTTCTGACCATGATTGTAATTGCCTAACATATTTTTGAATATTTGTCAAGGTTAATTCAATATTTCCTAACTTAATTTTACCTGCTTCACCATGGGCAATAATTTCGACAGTGGTGCTGGGATTGTGTTCTAAGATAGCGGTAATTTGTTCAATACCGTTTTGATGGGGGTTAAGAGTAAAAACTTTGGTGTTGGGTTTTAAGTTAGTTAATAAAAATTGTTGATTATTAACAGCACAGTCGAAAATTAGGCAATTATCGGTTTTCATAGTTTATAAATTTGATAGTAAATTGAAAATAGTAATTTAATTTGTGTTTATTTAAAGTTATTCTTTTTCTAGATATATTGAAAATATTATCGACTTTTTTTTTTTTTGATGCGTTTGATCAGCAAAGTAATAATGATACTTATGTTGTTTAAATTTATAGTTAAAAATAGTCAAGATAATCAAATCATAGCTTTAAAACTTTTTTCTGGTGAAATTTTTAAAGAAAGTTAATATTATGTAATTTTACTTTTACAAAGGAAAAATTTATGTATTACCAAGAAAATTAGTAAACTAAATTAAATCTTTTTCGTCAAGAGTTAAATTTAAGGTAAATTAGTAATAGTTGTGTCAAAAAAAGATAGAGTCTGGTGGAAAAAGGAACGCTAGTTGAAATAAGATTGAATGGAGAGCGTTGTCTCGCTGTTGTTTCTAAGCCCGAAGGAAAAAAAGATTGGATTGTGATCGATCAAAGAGGTAATCCTCATAAAATTCGCCCTCAAAAAGCTGAATATACAGTAGAAGGCGAGTTATATCAACCATCAGATATAGTTAATTTTTTAGATAAAGTTAACTCTTTATTTGATCTTGAGAGTTTAGAAATTGCTTACGAATTGTTGGTAGAAGATCAACAATCCATAACTCCAGCCCAATTGGCTGAGATTTTATTTTCAAGTCAAAATCCTGTTTTTTGTTATACGGCTTATTCTTTACTTACTGAAGATAAAATTTATTTTAAACGAAAAGGGAATGTTTATGAACCTCGCCCTTTAAGTCAAGTAGAGGAAATTAAACATCAAATAGAAATTGAAAAACAAAAAAAACAAGAGAAACAAGGCTTTTATCAAAGACTTCAAGATTCTTTAACTAAAGAAAAAGTAGTTGAATGGACTGATGGCGATCGCCATTATTTAGAATATATCGAAAAATTTGCTTTACAAGGAGAAAATCCAAGTAAACAGGCGATCGAAATTTTAGAATTTTTAAATTTAGCAATTAATTCTCAAACAGCATTACAATTATTAATAGATTGCGGTTGGTGGAAACGCCATGAAAATCTTTTTTTACGCCGCAGTGCTTATCCCTTATATTTTCCTCCGAAGGTGCAAGAAGTGGCTCAAATTACCCTACAAAATCTCTCTGTTGACAACGATATTGATCGTTTAGATTTAACTCATCTAAAAGTCTATACCATCGATGACGAAAGTACTTCAGAAATTGATGACGGTTTAAGTATTGAAAAATTACCTGATGGCACAACTAAAATTTGGATTCATATAGCTGATCCTACTCGTTTAATGTATCCTAATGATGAATTAGATTTAGAAGCCCGAAAACGTAGCACAACTTTATATCTGCCCACTGGGATGATTTCCATGTTTCCCACAGAATTGGCTACAGGCCCTATGAGTTTAATTCAAGGTAAAATCTGCTCAGCCCTTAGTTTTGCAGTGATTTTAAATGAAGATGGGGGCGTTCAAGATTATTCTATTCATTCGAGTTTAATTAAGCCGACTTATCGCCTTACTTACCATGATGTTGATGAAATGTTACATCTTGATATTGCGGCCGAATTTGAACTTAAAGAATTAGATGATTACGGCAAAAAACGCTTTAATTGGCGTAGTCAAAATGGCTCGGTTAATATAAAAATGCCTGAAGCTATTATTAAGGTGAATGAACAAGAAGAAGTTTCCATTGAATTATTAGAAAGTTCACCCTCTCGTCAATTGGTGGCGGAAATGATGATTTTAGCGGGGGAAATTGCTGGGCGTTATTGTAAATTATTTAATTTACCTGTGCCTTTTCGCAGTCAAATACAGCCTGAATTGCCCTCTGAACAAGAATTGATCCTTTTACCAGCAGGCCCTGTGAGATCGTGTGCTTTACGTCGTTGTATGCCTCGTAGTGAAACGGGTGTAACTCCAGCTCGTCATGCTAGTTTAGGTTTGGATGCTTATACTCAAGTTACTTCGCCTATTCGCCGTTATACGGATTTACTCGCTCATTTTCAAATTAAATCTCATTTAAAAGGGGAAGAGTTACCTTTTACCAGAGAGGAAATGACTGAAATTTTATATAGTGTTACTTCGGCTTCTTATGAGGCGACTTTGGTTGAGCGTCAAACTAATCGTTATTGGAGTTTAGAATATCTTAATCGTAATAGCAGTCAAGTTTGGCAAGTTTTAGTTTTACGTTGGTTAAGAGAAGATGAGGATTTAGCTTTTATTTTATTAGAAGAGTTGGGATTAGAATTTGTTCATCGTTTTGATCGCCCTGTTCGTCTTGGCGATCGCCTCCAAATGCAAGTACTTCATTCTGACTCTCAAAGAGATGAAGTTAGATTTAAGGAGGTTTGATCATAAATCATTCAAAACTAAGTAAAATAATTAGCAGAAAGTCAATGACTTTTAATCGACTATTGAGGTAAAGAAACTATTTTAAAATTAGAGTCTTTAAAATTAAGAATTACCTTAGAAAATTTATATCAACGAGTTAATTTGGAAGCATTATGTATTGAAATTTAAAAAAACTTGCTGAAATTGCAATTAAGTAATTATATTATTAACATAAACTAATCTAAAAATTAGAACTATTTTAATATAATTAGATTTATTAAAAATGGACAATTTTGACAAATTAACAAAACAAAATAATCAAAACCCAACTTGGTGGAATAAACCATTATGGGGAGAAAAATCAGCTTTAGAAACAATAAAAACAACTATTATTAGACAAAATATTCCTCCAGCAGATTTAGAAACTTATAATAGATTGTTAACACAATTACGACCGGCCAATGCTATTTTGAAGGCCATGGACGATATTCAATATCAAGATAAAGATTTTATTTTTTTCTTGAAAATTAATCATCAACTAACCTCAAATATTGGTGAATATGAAGATATGGATTCTTTGATTCGATTGTTCAGAGTTGCCTTAGATTCTAGTAGTATTTTTTTACGTATTGATGAAATTGAATTGCGCTATCGCAGTATAAGTCAACAAAAATTATATAATTTTGTTTATAGTCTTTTAGAAAAAGATATAAGTAACGAACATTTTATTACCCAAATTAATCAAAAAATTGATTTTTTAGAACCTCAAATAAAAAGTGAGGAGGGCAAAAAAGCTCTTTTTTCTTATGGTAAAGAATTAGAAGATTTAGCAAAAAAAGATAAATTAGGATTAACATTGTTAAGTCTATTTAAAACAAATAGTTCACATGATTTTTTGATATTAAGAAAAGTTGCAGAATTAGTTACTTCATTGACAGAAATAAACTTACAAGATTTAGATTTTCTAACTGCACTAGTAGAAAAAAACGAACAATTATTTGTTAAATTAGGAACTATTATCAAAGTGCCTGAGAGTAAAAATGTTCCTCGTGTTTATGCGGTGATGGTTCAATTTATTACTTTATACCATAAATATAATGAACAATATATTCGCTTTAAGAAATTCATAGAAATTTTGCTATCTTTAGAAAAAAAATATTCAATTCTCATGAATATGAGAACAAAATATCCTTTAATTCGATATAAACATCCTGAAAATTTTCGTCAACAAATACCTGGGTTTATTTTTTATGAAAAATATCAAGATTTTATTGAATTAGAAAAACAAAATAAAATGGAAAAAATTTCATCTACAAAAACAACTATTGTTCAAAATTTCAATGATAATATTACTATCATCCAAAATGTAAATCAAAATATCGATTAATTTAGTATTGCAACTATAGCTACTTTCATTAGAATAAAGACAATGAGAAAAAGTAGATAAAAGTGAGGATATTTTACTATGATAATGGCGATCGCCAATAAAGAAATCAAAAAATATACTATCGAAGAATATTTGATATTAGAGGAAAAATCGGAAGAAAAACACGAGTATTATAACGGAGAAATTATCCCCATGACAGGAGGCACAACTAATCATAATACTTTAGCTTTAACGATAGCATCTTTCTTTTTTACCCAACTATCGGCTGAATATTATCAAGTTTATATTAATGATGTGCGGTTATGGATTGATGGCGATCGCCGTTATACTTATCCTAATGTAATGGTAGTCAAAGGTAAACCCATTTATGAAGGAAAAGGCACAACTTCCATTAAAAATCCTCATTTAATAGTAGAAGTGTTATCCAAATCGACACAAAATTATGATCAAAGTGATAAATTTGATGCTTATCGATCAATTGATGATTTTCAAGAATATATTTTAATTGATCAATATAAATATTATGTCAAACAATTTGCTAAAAATCCTCAAGGTAAATGGGTTTTAACCGATTATTTAGGAAAAGAAGCTATTTTAAAATTAGAATCCTTAAATTTAAGCATTACTTTAGAAAATTTATATCAACGAGTTAATTTTGAAACAGTATCACCAGAATAAAATCAAATTAAAATAATTTTAAAGTGAGGTAATTTTACTATGATAATGGCGATCGCCAATAAAGAAATCAAAAAATATACTATCGAAGAATATTTGATATTAGAGGAAAAATCGGAAGAAAAACACGAGTATTATAACGGAGAAATTATCCCCATGACAGGAGGCACAACTAATCATAATACTTTAGCTTTAACGATAGCATCTTTCTTTTTTACCCAACTATCGGCTGAATATTATCAAGTTTATATTAATGATGTGCGGTTATGGATTGATGGCGATCGCCGTTATACTTATCCTAATGTAATGGTAGTCAAAGGTAAACCCATTTATGAAGGAAAAGGCACAACTTCCATTAAAAATCCTCATTTAATAGTAGAAGTGTTATCCAAATCGACACAAAATTATGATCAAAGTGATAAATTTGATGCTTATCGATCAATTGATGATTTTCAAGAATATATTTTAATTGATCAATATAAATATTATGTCAAACAATTTGCTAAAAATCCTCAAGGTAAATGGGTTTTAACCGATTATTTAGGAAAAGAAGCTATTTTAAAATTAGAATCCTTAAATTTAAGCATTACCTTAGAAACTTTGTATCAACGAGTTAATTTTAATGATCAAGAATAAAATCAAATTAAAATAAATTTAAAGGGCGATCGCCAGTTTTTAGTAATGGCTAAAGCCATGACAAGCCCCTTTCCAGCATCCTATTACCTAATCCTAATTATTGTCTCTGTCAATATTTTATAATTGGCCTTCATCGGCGATCGAAAAAATATAATTATAAAATTCTGTACCAGTAATTTTATTGATCACAACTAAATGACTTGTACCTTTATCATAAATAACTCGTACTTGTCTATCTTCTCCGATAAATGTATTACCAGAAGTTCTTTTAAGATTACCTTTAAATCGAAACTCAGCATCTTTAATTTCTACGGCAATTATATTGGCATTTTTCTGCGTCATTGTAGTCAAAGGAACATTTGCTATAAGCATAGGAGTTGCTTTTGTAATTGCAGTTTCAGCTTTCAAAGAAGAAATAAAGCCTTCACTACTTAATAACATAATACTAAGACTCACCAAAAAAAAGCCTTTTTTGATCAATGATTTTTGAGATTTTATCTTCATAATTTATACTGTAATTAATATTTAGTTCCCTTCAACTATTAATGGTTATTATTTTTATCAAATTTTTCAAAATTTAATATGTTTTTTAGCAATAGCCATTAATTTTTTGAATATATCTTAAGTCATAATAGATTAAAAATCTTTAAAAATTGATCAATATAAATATTTTGTCAAAGAATTTGGTAAAAATCTTCAGTGATATTGACAAATTAAAGATAATAAATTTCCAAATTAGATTAAAATATGTAAAGAAAAGTTAAGAATTAAGAAAAATAATGCGAGTTGCGATCGTTGGTGCAGGATTAGCTGGAATGACTACAGCTATTGACTTGGTTGATGCTGGTTATGAAGTAGAAATTTTTGAATCACGCCCTTTTATAGGGGGAAAAGTAGGTAGTTGGATTGATAAAGACGAAAATCATTTAGAAATGGGTTTACACGTTTTCTTTGGTTGTTATTACAATCTCTTTGCTTTAATGAAAAAAGTTGGTGCGTTAGATAATCTCAGATTAAAACAACATACTCACACCTTTCTTAATAAAGGGGGTAGAGTAGGAGAGTTGGATTTTCGTTTCATAACTGGCGCACCTTTCAACGGTTTAAAAGCCTTTTTTACTACTTCCCAATTATCCGCAGTAGATAAAATTGCTAACTCTCTGGCCTTAGGCACAAGCCCTATTGTTAAAGGGTTAATTAACTTTGAAGCGGCAATGCAAGACATTAGAAAATTAGATAGTATTAGTTTTGCTGATTGGTTTCGCAATCATGGTGGCAACCAAGGCAGTCTCAATAAAATGTGGAATCCCATCGCCTACGCTTTGGGTTTTATTGATACTGAAAATATATCAGCCCGTTGTATGTTAACTATTTTTCAATTTTTTGCTACTAAAACTGAAGCATCAGTATTACGAATGTTACAAGGTTCTCCTCAAGAATATTTACATCAACCAATTATTGATTATTTAGAAAAAAAAGGAACAAAAATTCATACTCGTCGCCAAGTAAGAGAAATCAAATATTCAAATCAAGAAAAAATTGAAGTAACAGGTTTATTGATAGCCAAAGGAGAAACAGAAGAAATAATTACTGCCGATGCCTATGTTTTTGCTTGTGATATACCGGGTATTCAAAAAGTATTACCTTCTAGTTGGCGTACATATCCTGAATTTGATAATATCTATAAGTTGGAAGCTGTGCCTGTCGCGACTGTGCAATTAAGGTTTAATGGTTGGGTAACCGAGTTACAAGATGACTACAAACGAACTCAATTAAAACAAGCTGAAGGTATCGATAACTTGCTTTATACTGCTGATGCTGATTTTTCTTGTTTTGCTGATTTGGCTTTAACAAGTCCTTCTGATTACTATAGAGAGGGAGAAGGCTCATTATTACAATTAGTTTTAACACCGGGTGACCCTTTTATCAAGGAAAATAATGAAAATATTGCTAATCATGTTTTAAAACAAGTTTACGAATTATTTCCTTCCTCACGCTCATTAAAAATGACTTGGTATAGCGTTGTAAAACTCGCACAATCCCTATATAGAGAAGCCCCTGGCATGGATATTTATCGTCCAGCTCAAAAAACTCCTATTGATAATTTTTTCCTAGCTGGTAGTTATACTCAACAAGATTATATTGACAGTATGGAAGGGGCGACAATTTCAGGTAAACAAGCGGCTAAAGCAGTTTTAGAATTTGGCTCAAAAGTAGCTTAATTTTAAAATTTTAGTTGCATGAAAAAAAAAATAGAGTTATAATTGACGAAAATGTCCAAAATATCCTTTATGTAGAGAAAAAGGTGGGTTAAACCCGCTTTTTTTTGTTGTTTTTTATGTTTAATATAGCAATTGATGAATTATTAGGATACGCAAATCCTTAAGACAAGGGGTTTAAATCCCTTGTGTTTCTAACAAACTTGACGAGTGCTATACCCGCCAATATAAAGTAATTAAATAAATTAACAAGTAGATTAAGCATCCTACTAATACTAACTTGTTACCAAATTTAGAAATAAACATTAAATGAATCAACCTGTAAACCCTAAAATAATTGAATTAGCTACGGCGATCGCTGAAAAATTAGGCGTAGAAGTGGTTAAAATAAATTTTCAAACTAACAAAAAACCGCCTGTTTTAAGAATAGATATTCAAAAAAGAGAAGGTGATACGACTTTAGCCGATTGCACCAAAATGAGTAACTTGTTATCAGAAATTTTGGACATAGAAAATATTATTCCAGACAATTTTACGTTAGAAATTTCTAGTCCTGGTATTACTCAAGAATTACGAACAGAAAGAGATTTTATTTCCTTTAAAGGCTTTCCAGTTTTAGTAAAAACAAATACACCTTATAAAAATAAAGAAGATTGGCGAGGTAATTTGCAAGGAAGAGATGAACAAGCAGTTTATATTAATCAAAAAGGAAAACCAGTCAAAATTCCTCTGGAATTAGTTGAGACTGTAGTATTTGACAGAGAAATTTAATTTAGAAAATAGGGAGATAATTCGATGAGTATAGTAACACTACCAGGTTTAAAAATGTTGATTGACGAAATCAGTCAAAGACATAATTTACCAAAAAGTTCAGTACAAACAGCTTTAAAAGAAGCCTTATTAAAAGGTTATGAGCGTTATCGCCGTTCCATCGCCCAAGGAAGTTCTCACCGAGAAGATTTTAGCGATGATTATTTTGATAATTTTGAGGTGGAATTAAACATTGAAGATGAGGGTTTTCGTATTCTTTCTACCAAAAATATTGTGACTAATGCCGAAAATAAAGATCATCAAATTTCTCTCGCCCAAGTTAAAGAGGTTGATCAAGATGTCCAATTAGGCGATGAAGTTGTTTTAGATGTAACCCCTGAACAAAAAGATTTTGGACGGATGGCTGCCATGCAAACTAAACAAGTTTTATTGCAAAAACTTCGAGATCAACAAAGGGTAATGATTCAAGATGAATTTAAAGAATTGGAAGGTACGGTATTAGCCGCTAAAGTGCAACGCTTTGAGCGTCAATCGGTCATTATGACGGTGCAAAGTTCTTCTGGTTGCCCTGAAGAACTTTGCACCGTCATAATGACCGATTGACGGTGCAAAGTTCTTCAGGGCAACCAGAAGTAGAGGCGGAGTTACCGAAAAATGAGCAAATACCTAGCGATAATTATCGTGCTAATGCCGCTTTTAAGGTTTATATGAAAAAAGTGCGCGAAGGTTCACAAAGAGGACCTCAATTGATTGTTTCAAGGGCAGATGCTGGTTTAGTAGTTTATTTATTTGCCAATGAAGTACCGGAAATTGAGGAAGGAATTGTCCGAATTGTGGCTATTTCCCGAGAGGCAAATCCTCCTTCCCGTCATGTTAATGCTAGAACAAAAATTGCGGTAGATACTACCGAAAAAGATGTTGATCCCGTTGGAGCTTGTATTGGGGCAAGAGGTTCAAGAATCCAAGCTGTTGTTAATGAGTTGCGAGGTGAAAAAATTGATGTAGTACGATGGTCAAATGATCCAGCAACCTAAATCGCTAATTCGTTAAGTCCTGCTAGAAGTGATGAAGTTATTTTAATTCGTGTATAGGATCGACAG
>CAZWLZ010000043.1:0-15920 GCA_964634505.1 uncultured bacterium
GGTGGCACTGGTGGCACTGGTGGCACTGGTGGCAAAAATATCAATGGTGGCACTGGTGGCACTGGTGGTATTGGTGGCTTTGGCGCCACTGGTGGCACTGGTGGTAGTGGTGGCACTGGTGCCAGTGGTAGCGGAAAAAATAGCACTGCTGGCAGTGGTGGTATTCCTGGTATTGGTGGGTTTGGGACTTCCTCATTCGCAAGTGCTGGATTAGGCGGTGCTATCTTTATGCGTAGTGGCTCTTTAACTATCAACGCTTCTAACTTTCTGAATAATCTTGCCAAAGGAATAAATGATTCAAAAGGTTTTGGTGGGGCAATTTTTGCACTTACCCAAAATGCTATTGATCAACACAAAGCCCTTAATGCTAGTAATCAAGGCTTACCTGAATCCAATGAGTTGCCTACAATTAACATTAGCAATAACACAACTTTTACAGGAAATGATGCGTCTTCAGTTATCAGTAATCAAACTGCTATTGGTACAAACTTAAATACGGATGCAGTTTATGGTACAACTAATGCCCAATTAGCCATGGCTATGGCTTCCTTACAAGCCGCTAGTTTAAAAGGAGATTCTACAGCAATTAGTGTTGCCTCTTTAAGTGCCTTACAAAGTGTTACTCCCTTAGTCGATATTGGTATTGATTTTAGTACTTTTGCTTTAGAGGATTTAGATTTTGCTTTACTTCCTGATACAGACGAAACAACTTTAAAAACTGCTTTTGGTTTACCTACTAATCTTGACTTACAAACATTTGATCCTGTTTTAGCAGCTTCTCAAGGAGATGTTAACGGTGCGAAAGTTTTAGCACAATTAGCTACGGCTCAAATTTTAGTAACTCAAATCGCTCAGGCTTTAAGTAGTGCTTTACCTGATCAACCTTTTACTGCCTTACAAACTTCTGTATATTTATCTATAAGCTCTTTGATTTCTGAAAAGGCTAATTTAGGGCAAACCGTTAATTTTGGTGATGCTACTCAATTAACGACGATTTTGGATAATACTTTAAGTAACATTTCAACTCAAAACCCTGATTTAAATTTACAAGCTGTTACTGACATTAAAACTCAATTAATTCAAGTAATACAAGCTAGTAGTCAATCTATTTTAGATGCTCTTAATAGTGGCACTCCTCAAGATGCCGTTGCCAAAATATCTAAAGCCCGTCAAGTAGCACTTATTGATGTGGCTAATGATTTGAGAGAAGCTACTGCTGGCAAAAAATTAATTACTGATGTGGTTAATGAAAATACAGGAGCAAATCTAGCTAATCAGATAGCTAACATCATAGCTCCAGTTGATCCTACGGCGGTTAATGATCAATTTAATATTACTGAAGATCAATCTATCACCGGAAATGTCTTTAGTAATAATGGATTGGGTGCGGATTTTGATTTTCAAGGAAGTGCTTTTGCGGTAGTAGCAGTTAATGATGATATTACAAAAGTAGCTCAACTTGTGACAACAAGTTCTAATGCAGTGGTAACAGTCAATAGTAATGGTACTTTAAGTTATAATTCTTATGGACAATTTAACTCTTTAGCACCGGGTGAAACTACTACGGATAGTTTTACTTATCAAATTAAAAATAATTTGGGTTTAACTGATATAGGAAAAGTCACCGTCAATATTACGGGAGTAAATGATGCCCCCATCGCCAAAATTACTCCAGATTTTAAACAGTATGCCATTGGAAATCAAGCTTTTAGTTATACTTTACCCGATGAAATTTTTACGGAAGTTGATAATGGGGATTCTTTTACTTCTGTCATTCAAAATATACCCAGTTGGTTAACTTATAATGACCTAACTAAAACCTTTACAGGCATAACGCCCAATAGTGCAACTACCAATAATATCACGATTAAAGCGACGGATACTTTTGGGGGTGTTACAACTCAATTAATTACGATCGCCATAACTCAAGTAGTGTCAGTAATTGGTGACAGTAAAAATATTAGTAGTGGTAATACGAATGATATTATCACTACCAATAATGGCACTAATAAAATTTTAGCTAATGGGGGGGATGATGTTATCAATGGAGGCAGTGGTAATGATTCTTTATACGGCGGTGATGGTGGCGATCGCATCTCGGGCAATGGAGGGAATGATTTATTAAGTGGTAATAATGGGGATGATTTGCTTTACGGTGGCGATGGCAATGATATTTTCCTTGGAGGTGCGGGTAATGATTTCTTATTTGGAGGTAATGGGAGCGATAATCTAACAGGTAATGCTGGTATAGATGTGTTTGCTGTGGAAGTATTCCCCAATTCAGCGGATATTGTCAATGATTTTGTGGTAGGCACAGATAAATTTGGGATAACAGGTGGTTTAACCTTTGCCGATTTAACCTTTACCACCAGTGGTACAAACACTTTAATTAATGATACTAATAGTAATTTATTAGTAACGGTTAAAAATGTTAATCCGACTTTAATTAATAATTCTGCTAATTTTATTACTCTTTAATCATTGGCGATCGTCAATGAATTATTATTGTTGGCGATCGTTGAAAAGAATTGGCGATGGCGATGGCTAACAAACTAATCAAAAATTAAACCAAATCAAAAAATATCTAAAGAAAAATGAGAAAATTACTCTCTTTGTTATTAACAACAACTTGCTTAACCTTAATTCCTAAATTGGCTTATAGTTTAACTTGGAGTTTTTCAGGCTATACTATCGAGGATAATGGAAATCGTTATATCGCTTCAGGTTCATTTATTTTGCCCGATGGATTTTCAGGAAGTTTTGACATCAATACTGCTAATATTCCCACTACTTTAAATATAAATGTAACTACTATAAGTGGCACTAACGCTGATTTTAGTTTTAATTCAGGCAATATTAATTTTGGTTCAAGTAGTTTTGATGGTACAGTTATTGGTAATATAGCAACTTTTACTTCTATTAATATTCTTGAAAATTTTGATCCTGTTACAAATAATTTTAAATCCTTATTTGATACGGGAGGAATTCAAGCCTATGATAATCCTAATGCGGGTGTATCTCTTGACACTTCTGTTCCAGATACAGCCAGTGGTAGTTCCTTTGGTGACGCTACAGGTACACCTACACCTTTGATCGTACCCTTTGAATTTAACGAAAATTTAGCGGTATCTGTAGCAGTGGGAATAATCGCTTTTGGTTACTGGAAACGTAATCAGAAGTAGGGTTATGTTTGGTAAAATGATTTAGATAAATTCCCCCTTATTAAGAGGTTTGGGGGATAAAATAGTCCTAATTATTAATTCTCTCTTACAAAAATTGGTTAGTATTATTGGCGATCGCCAACAAACTATAAACCAACTCAAAAAATATCTAAAGACAAAAATCCCAACACTTCAACACTCTAACACCCTTTAAATTCTTGGTTCGAACTTTAGAAAAAGATCGATTACTGTGGATTTTTGCAAAAAGTCTATTGTTTTTATAGATAGCCACTTGGGTTAATTAAGTAAAGAAAATAAATAAATTTCCAATAACAAGAAAATTTCGTTACATTTAAACAAGACATTTTATACTGAATAAAATATAAATACTAAATCGATATTATATAGTAATGGTTAACACGATTGAATCCATCGAAAAATTTATAGCCAAGGTAGAACCTTTTAACGAACTACCAGCCCATATAATTAAAGAATTAAGCACCCAATTTCAACCCTTACGCTATCAAATGGGGCAAATTATCCTAGTCAAAGATAAAATTCCTCCTCATTTTGCCCTAATCTATGAAGGAAGAGCTCGTAATATAGGATACGATCCTCGTACAGGGCAACCCGTTAGTTTAGAATTATTAGGCAATGGAGATTCTTTAGGTTGGTTAAGTTTAATTAGAGGTATTGGTTGTGAAACGGTTATTTCAGACTCAGAATCAGGAGTCATTTTACTAACTTTAGATAATAATAAATTTTTAGATTTACTAAATAAATATCCCAACTTTGCCGAAAGATTTAAACAAAAAAAATCTCTTTTAGAAGTGTTTGAGTTGCTAGGTTATCAATTAAATTTAAGTGCAAGAGGCGATATTAATTTAACAAATTCGGCGCAAGAAGCCCTAAATCAAACAGAAATTCATTACCTAGCCCCCGGATTAAATTCACCGCCTCCCCTAAATCAACAAAAATGGGTTTTAAGTAGCGGTAAAATTGAAGATTTACCCATCGGCACAGAAATTAAAGTTAATCCCCAAAAACCTTTAAACATAATTAAACATTCTCGTTTAATCTCATTACCTATCATCAAGATTAAAAATGAGGAATATACTACAAATAAAGATGATCCTTGGGAAGAAGAAACCAAAGCGGTAGAAGCTGAAGTAATTATAGATGGGGATGAAATTCCTAATGCTGATCCTGATTTATTAAAAAATTTACCTTCAACTTTAGAAGCAGAAGAATTTGGTAGTAAACAAAGCTATCCCTTTTTTAAAGGTAAAACAGAAGGCGAAATTGGCATCGCTTGTTTAAAAATGTTAAGTAAACATTTCAAAATGCCTTTTAGAAGTGATGTGGTTAATCGAATTGTTAATGATCAAATTGAACGTAGCAAAAATTTATCTTTAGATATTTGTGGGGCAATTTGCGAATTAATGGGTTTAAATGCCCAACTAATAGGAGTACCAGCTGGAGCATTTTCAAGGCTAGAAACCCCTTTATTAACTAAATTAGATAACTCTTTAGTAGTTATTTATGAAGTTAGTGATAAAAAAATTGTAGTAGCTGATCCTACAGAAAGTAACATCAAAGAGTATCAAACAGCAGACTTTTTAGAAAGATGGGGTCAAGAAAATAAACTTTTATTGCTCAAAAAGACTAAGGAAACTCCAGAGGGCAAATTTGGTCTAAGTTGGTTTGTACCGTCTTTATTTAAGTATAAATGGGTACTAGCGGAAGTTTTTATCGCTTCTTTCTTTGTGCAATTATTTGCTTTAGCTAATCCTTTAATGGTTCAAATCATTATTGATAAGGTAATTGTCCAAAATAGCCCTGATACATTGCAGGTTTTGGGTATTTTTCTAGTAGTTTTAGCTGTATTTGAAGCAATTTTAACGACTTTACGAACTTACTCTTTTGTGGATACTACTAATCGTATTGACATGAGTTTAGGCTCGGAAATTATTGATCATCTTTTACGATTACCATTACGATACTTTGAAAAGCGACCAGTTGGGGAAATTTCTACTCGAATTGGAGAGTTAGAAAATATTAGACAATTCTTAACAGGTACAGCTTTAACAGTGGTTTTAGACTCGATTTTTTCGGTAATTTATATCGTGGTAATGTTTGTCTATAGTCCTTTATTAACTCTTGTTGCTTTAGGAATTATCCCTATTTTTATCGGCTTAACTTTAGTCTTTTCTCCCCTAATTCGTCATCAATTACGAGCCAAAGCTGAACGTAATGCCACTACTCAATCTTATTTAGTTGAGATTATGTCAGGGATTCAAACTGTTAAAGCTCAAAATGTAGAATTACGCTCTCGTTGGGAATGGCAAGAGCGTTATGCCCAATATGTTGATACAGGCTTTAAAACTGTTATTACGTCAACCTTAGCAGGTTCGATGAGTAATTTTCTTAATCAATTGTCGGGTTTGCTTGTATTGTGGGTGGGTGCGTCTTTAGTGTTATCTCAAGATTTAACTTTAGGGCAATTAATCGCTTTTCGTATTATTGCTGGTTATGTAACTTCACCTATTTTAAGATTGGCGACTTTATGGCAAAATTTCCAACAAACTGCCCTTTCTTTAGAGCGTTTAGCTGATATTGTTGATTATCCTCAAGAAGCTGAAGAAGATCGAGATAATATTCCCATGCCTTTAATTAAAGGTCATTTGAAATATGAAAATGTTTGTTTTCGTTTTAAACAACATGGGGATTTACAGTTAAATAATGTCAGTGTTGATTTTCCAGCAGGTACTTTTGTCGGTATTGTGGGGGAAAGTGGTGCAGGTAAGAGTACTTTAACTAAGTTAGTGTCAAGGCTTTATGAGCGGGAATCCGGGCGTATTTTGATTGATGGTTATGATGTTAACCGAGTTGAGTTATATTCTTTGCGTCGTCAAGTGGGAGTTGTACCTCAAGAGAGTTTGTTATTTGATGGCACTATTTTAGAAAATATTGCTTTAACTAATCCCGATGCTAGTACAGAAGAAATTATCAATGCTGCTCGAATTGCTGTTGCCCATGATTTTATTATGACTTTGCCTAATGGTTATAATACACGAGTAGGTGAACGTGGTTCATCTTTATCTGGAGGACAACGTCAAAGAATTGCGATCGCCAGATCAGTTGTCCAAAATCCACGAATGTTAGTGTTAGATGAGGCTACCAGTGCCTTAGATTACAATACAGAAGCCCAAGTTTGTCAAAATTTAATTAAGGCTTTTGGCGATCGGACAGTTTTATTTATCACTCATAGATTAGGCACAATTCAAAATGCAGACACCATCGTAGTAATGGATGCTGGAACGGTTGCAGAGCAAGGCACTCACGAAGAATTAATGGCGTTAAAAGGGCGTTATTATCATCTTTATCAACAACAGCAAAGAAATAATCTTGCTTCTTAAAATCCTTGTTTTTGTAAAATCTCTTAATCAAAAGGGTAAAT
This sequence comes from uncultured bacterium, assembly GCA_964634505.1. GTDB lineage: Bacteria > Cyanobacteriota > Cyanobacteriia > Cyanobacteriales > Cyanobacteriaceae > CAZWLZ01. The sequence goes on from CAZWLZ010000043.1 coordinate 6,622, forward strand.
TAAAGAAAGATTAACATCTTTTAATATTCATTAATCAAAAAATTACTAATTATGACTTCATTTAAAAATAACGAGTTAAAATCGCCTCAAAATCAACCAGTTAACGATAGTTTGGTTGTAAACCCCGAACTTACTCCCATCGATGCCAAAAAAGAAAAACAAATCATTGATTTAGATACATCTAAATTTGAAAAAAATGTAGTTTTAAAACAATCCTCTCATTGGTCAAGAGCAACTATTTGGACGATTATGGGAGTAGCTACTTTTGTGGTAGTATGGGCGGCGATCGCCAAAATAGAACAAGTAGTACCAGCCCGAGGACAATTAAAACCAAAAGGCACAGTTAAAGAAATTCAAGCACCCATTAACGGGGTAGTAAAAAAAGTTAATGTAAAAGATGGAGATTTAATTGATGAAGGAGACACCCTTGTAGTTTTTGATTCCGAAGCAACTCAAGCGGAATTACAATCCTTACAAAAAATACGAGCATCTTTAATTCAAGAAAATAAATTTTATCGAACCTTAATGGATTCAAGTTTGACATCTTCTCAAATTGAAAAAGCAATGGTTGATCTAAAATTACCACCAGAAGTACAAGCCTTAGCAGTAAATAGAACTTCTTTAGTAGAAGAAAATAAATTATATGGTATCGAATTAGATGGCAAAGCAAGTACAACAGGATTAAAACCCGACGAAATCTCTCGCATTAAAGCCTCAAGAAATGAATTAAATTCCAGAGCAGCCAGTGCAGAATTAGAAATCGATCAATTAGAAAGACAATTTAATCAAAATGAATCTAAATTAAAAGATGCGAAAGCAATGCTATTAAACGATCGCCAAGTTTTAGCAGAAATAAAAAAAAGGAATCAATTATCAATTAATCAAGCCAAAGAAAGTTTAAAAATTGAACAGGATATTCTTAAAAGTGTTGCCCCCTTAGCAGAAGAAGGAGCATTAGCAAAAACCCAAATTCAAAAACAAAAACAACAAGTTCAAGATCGACAAAGAGACTTAATTGATAGCCAAGCCAATGGCAAAATCGAAGCAGACAATCAACAACAACAAATAACCACTCGTTTAGCTGAAATAGAACAATTAGAAGAAGAACAAAGTAGAATTAGTTTAGATATAGCCCAAGCCCAAGAACAATTAAATAATACCTTAGCAGTCTCACAAAAAGATGTTACAGTGCGTATTGCTGATAATAATAAACGTCTTGCTGAAATTGACAGTCAAATCAATAAAATTATTATTGAAAATGAAAAAAGAATCGCCGAAACTAATAGTCAAATTCGAGGAGCTGAACAAACAATTAAATATCAAGAAATCAAAGCCCCCGTATCTGGTACAGTATTTGACTTAAAAGCAGGACCTGGATTCGTTCCCAAAAGTGGCCAATCAGAAGCCTTATTAAAAATAGTTCCCGAAGCTGGAATTGATAATCCTTTAATTGGAGAAGTCTATGTTACCAACGAAGATATTGGTTTTGTAAAACTAGATCAAATCACCGACGTGCGCATCGATTCTTTTCCCTATAGTGAATTTGGCGATATTAAAGGTAAAGTCTATTTGATAGGCTCGGATGCCTTACCCCCCGATCAAATTCATAACTTTTATCGTTTTCCTGTCAAAGTTGAATTAGATCAACAATATTTAAGCGGTAACGATGGCAAAAAAATTGAACTACAATCAGGGATGTCTATTTCCGTGAATATTAAAGTTAAGGAAAATCGTACAGTATTAAGTCTCTTTACTGAATTATTTACTAAAAAAGTTGATAGTCTGAAAAATGTTCGTTAATTTAATCTCATGCTTTATCCCCCTTACAAAAATTAGGGGTGAATTTACACAATGCTAATTTGGAGGGTACAAATTTAACGAAAGCTGAATTATTAAAAAATCTTAAAACAGGTTAAAATACGGCTAGAATTGCTTTGAATGGTATCTAGTCAGCTTTAACTTTTAGCCTTAAACTAAAGTTCAAGGGAAGTTTCACAATAAAAGTTGTGTAGAGCTTTCATACTTCAACCCAACCTATATGACTATATGGCGATCGCCTTAAAACATTGAATCTCTAAACAAGCTGTAATGACTTGCCAAAAAGTTTTGGTTTTGGTAAGGGTTCGTTATTTTTTAATGCTGATTCAATTAATAATTCTAAAACTTCTTGACTATTTTTAAACGCTTCTTCATAAGTATCACCATGAGTATGACAATAATCTCCCCATTCGGGAAGACTAAAAACATAACATTGATCTTCTTCTGACCATTGGATAAGAATAGTATAATGAGAGTTATTCATTGTTATTCTCCTGAATTTTAATAAGTTGTTTGAGTGCATTATTTAGATTGATCGCCCTAAAAAATCATTGACGGTAATAATCTCAATCGATTGAAAAGGATGTAAAATTAGTAAATCCTGATCTCCTGTAATAATACATTCTGCTCGACCATTAACAGCTAATTCTAAATACTTATTATCTTTGGGATCTCGACAAATGTCTGTAATAAAGCTAGTTTCTAAAATAAATTTAACAGTTTGAGATAAGTTTAATAAAAATAGCTCCCGTTCTTCAAGGGTAATATATCGGTCAAACTTTGGTCTAAATAAGACAGTCTCTAATTCTTGCCAAGTTGCTGAAGATACGATAATAATACCTAATTGTTGAGCCTTTTTAATAGCTAAATTGGGTTTACTATTTGGCCATAAATAAAACTGAACTGATAATTATATTTGTATCAAGAACAAACCGTTTATTCATCTTCATTTAATAGAGATTCTAACATTTCAGGTGTTAATCCTCTCTCTACTGCTTGTTGTCCAATGGTATCCATTGTTTGATATAATCTATCCAAGGATTCTTGTCGGGATAAAGTTACAGATTTAAGATAAAAAGCAATTTTTGCTTCTATTTTCTGCTTTTCAACTTCCGTTGCATTCAAGTAAATTTGAGCAACATCCAGAGGTAATTTGATCTGGATTTCTGTTTGATTATTCATCATAATATTTCCTCAGTTGAATTGTTTAAATTTGATAGTCTTTTTTTATTATAAAATTTTGGGTTTCGTTATCTCAATCTAAACCTAAGCCCAACCTACAAGATTGGCGATCGCACTAAGTCTGAGAGAGGCGATCTAACTATGAAAATCTTAAGATAAGAGTCCATAGCACAGACAATCTAAACGAACTAGAAGTTTCGCCTCCTTTTCTTATTTCAACACAATCACCTTTAACTTCATCATTAACATTTCCACATTGCCAATACCAACCTCCAAGCCATATACTACCTGCTCGCATAAGATGTTCACGAGCTATATATAAAGCAGGAAGATGTCCTTGAGGTGCATCAAGATTAAAGGACAATCCATTATAGTTTAACCATTTTTCTTCTTTTTGCCATCCTACAATATTACAGAATTTAATCCAGAATTCATAACGATTATTTTGCTTTTCACTGAAGGAATTATATATATTTTTATGTACGCTAAAACCAAATTTACCATCACTATATTTAATCCATAATTGATCAATTTTTGTGAGTATATTGCTAGAAGTTTTCTCATATACTTCCACTAACTCTCTATATCCTTCTGTAACCATTATTTGATAAAAAATCCATACGGTTTCTTCATCAGCTTTTTTGTAATCACGTTGACGTAAATAATCTTCTAGTTGACAGCAAATATCCCGTTTTGGTAACTCACTTTTTAACTTTCTTAATTGTTTCTCATAACAGCTATCGGCTTCTCGGTTATATTGAACTACTAGCATCTTAGTGAATCCCTGTCTGAATCGTTCTGGATTTTCTTTATCGCCAAACAATAGCCGGAAAATCTCCTGCCACTTTTCCTTACTGCTGTTTTCTTCATTTCCCCATAACTCATATAATTTTTCATGAGCTTTTCGATATAAACTATAAACTTCTGGTTCTTGGGGCAATTTAATACTAGAAATAATATGAGGTAAAATTCGAGAAACTCGATAAACTCGATCGCCTTCTTGAAATTCAGAACTTATTTCAATCAATCCTAAATCCAATCCTCGTTGTAATTGCTGTTTATAATTAGGAAGAGAATCACAAACAACTTCTAAAGCAGACATCGGAACAGGAATTTCATAAATTAAACAATGACTTAAAACCTCTTGTAAGGGTTCATCAATAAGCTGATAAAGTTCATCCCAAATAATTTTATCTTGCCATAGTTCGGGACTTTGTTCTAATTCGGTTAATTTAGCTTCTGTGTCTTGTTTTCCTAAAATTTCATTATTAAGAAATTCCAGTAAACGAGGATTTCCATCTGCTAAAATTAAGGCTCTTTTTCGTATATCTTCAGAAATTTTATCAGAATTAAAATTCTTTAAACGATTGAGTTTTTTAGTTAAATCAGCATCTCTAAAAGGTTCTAAACCTTGCTTATAGAAATACTCCAATAAATCCGAATTAAAATCATAGCGACAAGTAATAATAATTCGATTTTCTGTTTGTTGAATTGCCTCAACTAATGCGGTTAAAAGTTGGGCAACTTCAGGCTTAAGAATATATCCACCGTCACGAGGTTCGAGATTCCATTCAAAATCATCAAGAATTAGTAAAAACGGTTTTTCTCCCAATTCTGCTAATTGACTAAATAAGTAAGCAAATTTAACCTCTAAACTGTCATCATTTGCGGTTAAAATAGTACGAATTTCTCGTAATTCTGGTTTAATTAATTTAGATGATAGCTTTTGAATTAAATTAGATTCATTAATTTGTCGCCACCATAAAACTTTTTCATGTTCAGGTAATCTATCCCATAGTCGAGAAGCAATACTACTTTTCCCCCAGCCTCCCATACCGTGAATTAATACCCCTACTTTATCAAAATCAGTTCTGAGAGTCCGTAAACAATTTTGTAACTGACGACGACGACCAACAAACTCCTCTCGACTCGCTACCCTTAACCGATTTTCATCATCCCTAAATTCTGTTGAAGTGATTCGTTTAGGTAATTGTTTCCGTCCCTTTCTCATTTTAGGAGTTACTAAGGCTTGAGGTAAAATATCACCCACATATAATCGTAATTTATGCCAATCTCTAGCATTTTCCTTGATTAAGGCTTGATAAGTTAAGGCTAAGGCTTGAGTAATTGTTTTTCCTGCCGACAATTCTTCATAAATTTTACTAGATGCGGTAGATGCGTCAGTATCAAGGACTTTTTCACCCCAACCTAGCACAGCTTTTGCACCCCTATTCAATAATTCTTCAGCCATAGAGGGAATATCGTTATCAGAAGCATAACCTGTACGACAACCACTGAGAAATATTAAAGACGGTAAAGAGAAGTTGAAAGTATCAGCAATATTTTTACTATTACTGTAAACGCAATTACCATATTCATCTTCTGTGAGAAAACAAGGTTTTTGATCTTTATGTGTAGCATGACCTGTTAAATGAAAAACATCAAAATAATTGTGATCATATTCCTGCACTAGATAGCCTAATTCTTGTAACCAACCGCTTTCTTCTACTCTTAAATTTAAGGAAATACGTTTAGTTGCTTCTAATATTTGCCGTTCTTCTGCTTCATAATTTAATACAGGTTCAACTCCCAAAGGTGAAGTTGCCATAAATAAAAGATTGAGGGGGCGGTTTTGAGGAAGGTTAGTTATTTCAATGGGTTTTTGTTGTTGTTTTGACACCCACCGTAAAGGAATAATTGGCGGCGTTTTTTCGACTAAAAAACTTTTACCATCATGTAATAATTCCCAAGGCAAATCTGCTAATCCTTTATCGGTAGAAATTGCTAAAATTAACCCCTCGTGATGATGCTGATTAACAGCAGTGGCTAAAAGGCGATCGCCTTTATCTAACCAGTTGTAAAGTGCTTGTCCTGTTTTGGTATAATCTACAGGAATACGGGTATAGTAATCGGTATCTGCATTGTTACTTAAATCTTTAATTTCAACTAGAGGCAGTTTATGTTCTTTGTAGTTGTTAGAATTTTCCCAAAAATAGCGTAAAGAGGCATAATCTGAGCCTTGAGCATTTAAACTAATGTGGAGTATTTTCATTGCCCTAATCTTCTAAAATGTCTTGAATCTGTTCTATTGTTGCATCTTTAAGTAATAATCGATTACCATTTGAGCTAATAATTAAAACTTTCTCAATTTTAGCTTTGTTATCTTTTTGAGATTTTTTATATTTTTGATACCATTCATAAATTTCCTTAGCAATGGTAATTGTTCCTCCTACAATGCCGACAATAGTGGCGATCGTTGTTAAAGGTTCTCCTCTTTCAACTTCATCAATGGTTTCATAGCTACCTTCAAAACCTTCAATTTCTAATAATTCTTTGGTTGCTTGTATTGCGTCTTGTCCTTCAATTTCAATTTTCATCTAGCTATCTTTCGTCAATAAACTAATTACTGATTATAACAAATGTTTACTGGAACTCACGTTACAATTGATTTAAGATTAAATTTTGTTGCTTCAATGAATCTATACTTGAATACTTATTACAAGATAAATGAATATTATTTTTTTAGAATCACTAAATTTTTAACCAAGCAAAAATATCACCTAATTTTAAATTTAATTCAGATAAAAATTGAGGAGTAGGTAAAATGTCTGTTTCTATCTCAAAACATGCAATTTTATGATCAGGATAATAAACAAAAATTGTTTTTTCTTCAGGATCAATTAACCATGATAACTGACAACCAGAATCTAAACAACGAAGAATTTTTTTAACTAATTGACTCTGACTTTGTTGAGGCGAGAGAATTTCAATCATCCAATCAGGATAGCTATAAAACATATTAGCAACATCTCCATTTTCATCACGAGGAATATTGTTATAAGTTAAAACAACAATATCAGGCACAATCGATTTACCCCCAAAAGTGCATCTTAATTCAGGAAGGGCAATAGCAATTTTTTTTGACTTAGCAACAGAATTTATAACTGTAACTAATTCTCCTTGAATAATACTATGTTTAGTTTGAGGCATAGGTTTTTGGATGATTTCTCCTTCAATATATTCTGTTGCTGGTGTTGTCTCTTCTTGATCGAGGAATTCTTCTAAAGTAAGAGGTTTTTCTAATAATGAAACTACCATAATGACTAATTATCTTAATTTTTTGATGTTTATTACTAATATAATATCTCTTCAATCAGACAGATTAAGATAAAAAAATTAATATTTAAAACAAAAATTAATATTATTTATGTGTTGAGAACAAAAAATCTTGCTAGATTTATAAGTTGTGGCTAAAATTACCACAAATCAATAATCAAAAACAGAGCTAAAATTAAATATCATAAAAGTTCACGCATTTATTAAGTAAAGTAATTAATAATGAATTTTACAAATTTTCCTTGGTTAACAACTATTATTCTGTTTCCCATCTTGGCCGCTTTTCTTTTACCTATTATCCCGGATAAAGACGGTAAAACTGTTCGCTGGTACGCTTTAATCGTCGGTTTAATCGACTTTGCTTTGATTATCTATGCTTTTTATCAAAATTATGATTTAAGTAACCCCGATTTACAATTAGTAGAAAGTTACTCTTGGATTCCTCAATTAGGCTTTAATTGGTCGGTAGGAGTTGATGGTTTATCCATGCCTCTTATTATTTTGACTGGTTTTATTACCACTTTAGCCATCATGGCAGCTTGGCCTGTTAGTTTAAAACCAAAGTTATTTTATTTTCTCCTTTTAGCTATGTATGGCGGCCAAATTGCGGTTTTTGCTGTACAAGATATGTTACTTTTCTTTTTAGTTTGGGAATTAGAATTAGTGCCTGTTTATCTGATTCTCTCTATTTGGGGAGGCAAAAAACGTCTTTATGCGGCTACTAAATTTATTCTTTACACCGCTGGAGGTTCTTTATTTATCTTAATTGCAGCCTTAACGATGGCATTTTATGGTGATACCGTAACTTTTGATATGACGGCGATCGCCAATAAAAATATAGGAACTAATCTTCAATTATTCTTATATGGTGGTTTTTTAATTGCTTATGGGGTAAAATTACCAATTTTTCCTTTACATACTTGGTTACCAGATGCCCACGGAGAAGCTACCGCCCCTGCCCATATGTTACTAGCAGGTATTTTGTTAAAAATGGGGGGTTACGCTTTAATTCGCATGAATGCTGGAATGTTACCAGATGCCCACGCTGTATTCGCACCAGTTTTAATCATTTTGGGGGTAGTAAATATAATTTATGCGGCCTTTACTTCTTTTGCCCAACGCAATCTAAAACGAAAAATCGCTTATTCTTCTATCTCTCACATGGGTTTTGTCTTAATCGGCATGGCATCTTTTACAGATTTAGGTTTAAGTGGTGCCGTATTACAAATGATTTCTCATGGCTTAATTGGTGCTAGTTTATTCTTTATGGTAGGGGCAACTTACGATCGCACTCATACTCTAATGTTAGACGAAATGGGAGGAGTCGGTAAGCAAATGAAAAAAATATTTGCTATGTGGACAACTTGTTCATTTGCCTCTCTTGCTTTACCCGGTATGAGTGGCTTTGTAGCAGAATTGATGGTATTCGTTGGTTTTGCCACCAGTGATGCTTATAATCTCACTTTTAAAGTAATTATGGTTACCCTAGCCGCTGTAGGCGTAATTTTGACTCCTATTTATCTATTATCGATGTTAAGAGAGTTGCTTTATGGCCCTGAAAATAAAGAGTTAGTAAGTCATCAAAAGTTGATAGATGCCGAACCGAGAGAAGTATTTATTATCGCTTGTTTATTAATACCTATTATCGGAATCGGATTTTATCCTAAAATTGTCACTCAAATCTATGATTCTACTACTCATAAAGTTACTGCTTTATTAAGGGAATCTTTACCCAATTTACAAGCAGAAGTAATTCAAGATAGACAAAAAAAAGGATTGATTGCATTACAAGCACCGTCAATTAAATAATTGATATTAGGTAATAGGTATTGGGTAATAGGTATTGGGTAATAGTTAATATATATGGACTTACGCAAGAAGCCTCTATAGTAAAAAAAGGTGTTTGAGTTGGTGAGAGATATAATCATCAAGTAAACTGTCTTCCATTGATAAACAGTTTTATGAGTAAGCACCGCAAGGGCTTCATACACCTGCGTAAGTTCTATTTGAATATTATACTTCTATTGCTTTTTTAATTTGACGATCGCCAATCAACTCATTTCACTTTTGGCGATCACCATTTCAATTTATCATAAAAAATAAAGGTTTTAGGGTTGTTTGTGTGTCCGTAGGGGCAATCCCCCTGTGGTTGCCCAATGCCTTTGGGGTACGCACGGGGGAGG
>CAZWLZ010000044.1:0-6183 GCA_964634505.1 uncultured bacterium
CTTGAGATTGAGAAGATTCTAACATCTCTTCGGTAATTTCTTCCTCTCGATGAGCTGGAAGACAGTGCAAAATAATTGCATCTTTATGGGCATGATTAACTAATTCTCGGTTAACTTGATAAGGTTGAAAAATAGGAAACCTTTGCTGTGCCTCATCTTCTTGCCCCATACTTGCCCATACATCAGTATAAATTATTTGAGAATTTCTTACCGCTTCAACTGGATTAGTCGTAATTAAAATTTGCTCAGCATGAGTAGCCAATTCTTGAGCCTGTTCGATAATATCACTATTAAGAGCATAATTTTCAGGGGTAGCAATATGAAAATTCATATCCATCAAAACACAACCCAATAATAAAGAATTAGCCACATTATTACCATCTCCTAAATAAGTCAAAGTAAGGCCAGAAAAACTACCAAAATTTTCCTTAATAGTTAATAAATCAGCCAAAATTTGACAAGGATGTTCTAAATCAGTCAAAGCATTAATAATAGGCACATCAGAATAATCAGCAAAAGTTTGTAAATCCTCGTGGGCAAAAGTCCGAATAGCTAAAATATCTAAATAACGATCTAAAACCCTTGCTGTGTCTTGAATTGGTTCACCTCTACCCACTTGAGTGCGACTAGGATTTAAGTCTAAAACATCCCCCCCCAACTTAGCCATAGCCACAGTAAAAGAAACACGAGTACGGGTAGAAGCCTTATAAAATAATAATCCTAAATTTTTTTTGGCATTAATTTCGATTTTATTATTTTTAAATTTTTTTGCTAACTTTAAAACTTCTTTAATTTCATCTTTCGTTAAATCCGTGATACTTAAAAAATCTCTGCCAGTCAAATTACTCATAATTAATGCTCTTTTTTGTTAATGAATATAGCCTTTCATTATAACTAGATTTTATTTTAACCTTACAATTTATTTCTTATTTGGGTTATTGGCGATCGCCAAATTTTTACCAAAAAATATACTAGTCGCCAAGATTCTTAGGAAGTTAACAAGCAAGGAATTAAACAAGGGATTTAAAACCCTCGACTACAGGATTGAAATGACTTAACTAACCCTCCGTTACTATAATTAAAATTACTTGACAATTATTACATCATAGGGTGATTGAGGAATACTATTAAATGTATGCCCGAATATTTTTACATGAGGATAATCTATAGATAAATCCTTAACTATATTGGATTTAACAGGAGATATTACCCAAACTTGATCAGCTTTTTTATCCTTAATAGAAGTAGGGAAAACAAAAGGAGGAGGATTAGATGCACCCCAATTAATTGCCCCTTTTGGTAAGCGATAATCAAAAACATATCTAGCGGCTACCTCATCTACAAAAATAGTTTTATCAGTCATTTGATTAACTTCATTTCTAATTTGTGCATACTTATCTTTACTAATAGATTTTTGTCCTAAAATGCTGATAATTGTGAAAGTTTGAAAGAAAAAATAAAGGATAATTAAGAATATTAATAAAAATGTGTTTAGACTTTTTTTCGCTAAATTAATTCTAGTGACAATCAAAATCATAGTTATCCAAACCCAAATAACATAAATGCCCCCTTGTACATAAATTGCAATGTTAAAAAACATAGCAATATTGATAGTAATAACGAACCATTTTAAAGAATTATTTAGATTTTTTCGTTGAATAAAACATAATATTAATAAACAAAAATAAAACAAATAAGGGATACCTAAAAAAATCATATTATTATTACGATTTAAGTACTCCCATATATAAATTAAAGCACCCAGAAGCCATACTCTACCTGAGATGGTAGCGTGCCAAGAAATATCATCTAAAAACTGTGTTAATTGAAAATTAATGAAAATTAAAAATAAAGTAAAGGTAAAAATAAAAGCCAAAATTAAAGAATTTATCCGCTTTAAAATATAACTTTTACTAAACTGATTTAAAACTAAAAAATTTTTTAAAACTAACGCACCAGCAAAGGGAATTGCATAAGTCATTACTACTGGAGAGGTGAGAATACCAAAACCTAAAAAACAAAATCCGCCAAAGTATCGCCAAACATTATCATTAATTAAAAACCAAGTTCCAATTAATAAAAATGTTATTCCTAAAGTATCATATCTTACTCCTATATTAAGCCCTCCTGTCATATACATAACCGTTACTAAGTATATTGTTAACTTAGGAAATTGATATTTTCGTAAAATCAAAGCACTACATAGGGAAGTTAATATATTACATAAACATTGAAAAAATATAATACTGTTTGCACTAACTCCCCAAATCCCTAACCACGCCCCTAAAGTATAGGCATAAAAAGGCGGATGTAAAAAATAACGATCATGGCCTCTTTCATGCCAAAATCTTAATAAAGGATTCAATAATTTACCATTTTCTGCTAGATTAATGGGCGCACCAATAAAAAATAAATCATCAGCATTGGGGTTAGGATAACCAAAAAAAAATAAGATTAACCAAGCGATAATAATAGGAATAATGACTGTTTTTAAGAAATCTTGATCTTTTAAACTAAAAAAATTTTTTTTATTTTTTAATATTTCCATCGTGAAAAAAATAACTTTTTATCAATAATAATTAAATAGAATGAATTTTATATTTAAGACTTTTGCCAATAAATATTTTAAATACTAAATAGATTTTAATATGATCAATTTCTCTACCCTGCATTTTGATGGTTAAAAGGCTCTTTTTTCTCAAATTTCATGAAGTTACCTAATCTTCTTGTTTCTATACGTAATAACTTAGGTTAGTTAAGCATAATTGGGGCGAATGTGACATAAATTTTGATAAAGTTCTTCTAAACGATCTAAATTTTTACTGAGAGTATAACGTTCTAAAACTCTATTACGAGCTTTTATTTTTAATAAATCGATAAATTCAGGATGATTATCAAACAAAGGAAATAGTATTTTTAACTGACTTGTAACACCTTGAGTATCAAGAATAATACCTGCTCCTTTTTCTAAAACTTCCCCATCTGCACCGGCATCAGTAGCAATACAGGCAACACCACAAGCCATAGCTTCCAACAAAGAAAGAGATAATCCTTCGATTAAAGAAGGTAAAATAAAAACATCAGCAGCCCTTAAAATTTCTATTCTTTTATCTTCATCCGCCACAAAACCTAACCAAATTATATTATGATTTTCATTATAAATAGGCTTTAGAGTGTTAGTTAATGAGCCATCTCCTACTATTAATAAAACATTTTCTTTGCCCATTTCTGAATATACCCATGCTTTTAATAAGGCCTCAATATTTTTTTCTGTGTCGATTCGGCCTTGATAAATAAATAAACTTTTAGTCTTAAATTGATTTTTGAAATAAGAAATTCCGGGAGAGTATTTTTTTATATCAACTCCATTGGGAATGATAGCAGTTTTTTTGCCTGGTACCCCTAATTTAACCAATAAATCTTGTTGCAATTTAGAAAAAACGATAACTTTGTCATAACGAGCTAAACAAGGAGCATAAAGCTGATAAGTTAGATATTGAGTGCTAGATTTTAGATTGCGTAAACGACTATCAAAAGCGGGGTGAAAAGTTGCTACTAAGGGAATTTTTAATTCTTCGCAAATTTCTGGTAATTTAAAATCTAAAGGTGAAAGAGTTAAAGAAGCATGAACCAAATCGGGTTTTAATTTAGCTAAGGCATTCATTAAAACTTTGCTTGATTTAGGTGATGGAATGGTGTAAATTTGAGATTTATATAAATAAGGTAATAAAACTTCAGCCACATAATTTTCTTGATGTGACTCTTCTTGATCTTCTTCAGCAAAATGTAAAAACGTTACTTTATAACCTCTGTCTAATAGGGCATTAGTAATTTCTCGACTATAGGTTACATTGCCACAAAATGGGGATTTTTTCCCTAACCACGCTATATGCATTCAAATGATTCACTTAACAGATAATTTAATTTCAATTTAATATTATCTATCTTACGTCTTCTGATCATTTTTCATTTATTTTTAAATAATTACCTCTTTTCTTTTTAAGGAAATTTTGTAGAATAAAGTCAAAATCAATATTGATTAATCACATTAAGACTATATTCCCTATTTCCCATTCTCTATTACCTAATTATCTAAACAAAGAGTTTAATCCCCTTGTTTAAATAATTAATTAGATTTGAGCAATTCCAGCTTCTCTAGCGGCTTGAATAACCGCAGCGGAAACTGTTGGCACAACTCTAGGATCAAAAACTGATGGTATAATGTTTTCATAGTTAAGGGTGGCAGGTGTTACTAAATTAGCGATCGCCTTAGCGGCTTGTAAATACATTTCGCTAGTTAAAGAAGTTGCACGACAATCTAATGCACCTCGAAATAAACCGGGGAAAGCTAAAACATTATTAATTTGGTTAGGATAATCGCTTCTACCAGTGGCCACCACCGCCGCATAATCAAAAATTAATTCGGGTTGAATTTCAGGAATAGGATTCGCCATAGCAAAAACAATCGGTTGTTTATTCATGGATTTAACCATTTCTACCGTCACTACATTAGGCGCACTTACACCGATAAAAACATCCGCATTGATTAAAGCATCAGCTAAAGTACCACTTTTTTCGGTGGCAAACTCTAATTTTTCAGGAGTAAAATCTGGACGATCTTTGGCTATAATTCCTTGGCGATCGCACATAATAATATTATTAGAGTTGGCTTTTTTTAATAATCTGGCGATCGCCACTCCAGCCGCTCCTGCACCATTAATGACAACCTTAATATCAGTCAAAGATTTATGAACTATTTTTAAAGCATTAAATAAAGCAGCTAAAGTAACAATAGCAGTGCCATGTTGATCATCATGAAAAATAGGCACATTTAATTCCTGTTGTAAACGGCGTTCAATTTCAAAGCAACGAGGTGCCGCAATATCTTCTAAATTAACCCCTCCAAACACGGGCATAATATTTTTAACAGTAGCGATAATTTCTTCTACATCTTGAGTAGCCAAACAAATAGGAAAAGCATCAATATCGGCAAACTCCTTAAATAACATGGCTTTGCCCTCCATTACTGGTAAAGCCGCCTCTGCCCCCAAATTACCCAAACCTAACACTGCACTACCATCAGTTACAATGGCAATACTATTACTTTTAATGGTTAAATTAAAAACATTTTCAGGCTCATTGGCGATCGCCTTACAAATACGACCAACACCCGGAGTATAAGCCATAGCCAAATCCGAAGAAGAAGTAATTTTTATACTACTTTGAATATGAATTTTACCGCCTCGATGTATATCAAAAGTGCGATCGCCAATATGTAAAATTTGAATATCAGGTAAAGATTTAATAGCAGCTACAATCTCTTCAGCGTGTTCGCTACTAGAAGCATCAATAGTTAACTCACGGCGAGTTAATTTCAAAGTGCGTTCAATCAAAGAAATTTGCCCTAAACTACCACCAACATCAGCAATAGCTTTAGTTACAGAAGCCAACGTACCAGCCCTATTAGGCAATTCTAAACGAACAGTTAAACTAAAACTAGGATTAGGAGTTAATTTGGCCATTATATATATTGTGATAAATTAATAAATACAAAAAGAAAAGTCATTAAAATTTTACCTGTTTTTCTGATTCTTATAGAAAATTCACAAAATTTATTTATTAAAAGCAAAAGACTAAAATATTCATAAATACTTAAAGTTAAATCTTTTTGATAGTATTTTTACCCTCATAAAAGTTATGATTTCACCATGAAAAAAAAAAGTAATAAATTTTACTATTTGTTAAAATATATAGATTGTCAAAAAAACTTTTTACTTATATAAAATTAAAATGGATAATAACAAAATTCTTCCCGAAATTTTTATTAATGATGTCACAACCATAGAAGGAAATACCGATAGAAAAGAAGCTCTTTTTACTGTTTTCTTGTCTCAAGCAAGTAGTCTTCCCGTAACTGTCAATTTTTTTACTACTGATAACACTGCCATTAAGGGAGATTTTATCCCCACTCAAGGCACAATTACTTTTCAAGCTGGAGAAACTCGAAAAAATATTTCTGTTACTATTCTTGGTGATACTGACATTGAACAAGAGGAACTATTTTTTGTTAATCTAACTAATCCGATCAATGGTACTTTTTTGAAAAGTCAAGGTGTCGGTGTTATTACAGATGATGATCGTCCAATAGATAATGGTAACACTGGTAACACTGGTGGTAACACT